>NZ_JBFRPB010000096.1:0-21263 GCF_041471785.1 Vibrio sp. 10N.261.51.C6
CCTCCTCCTACTCGATTGTGATCCATGGTTTAAACCTATTTATCTCTTAGAGTGAGCTAAATTCAATGTGTAATATAAAATTTACAGTTAATGTTTTTTATTGTTTACACTTGCAATCGTTTTTTTAGCTGTTATTGTGTTTTTAAAGATTGTTAGCCCAAATGGAAATGTTGGGTGTAAAAATAAATATACAGGTTGAGTTATGCAGAAAAGTGAATTAAGCAATGTCAATATCATCGACGAACAGGTACTGATTACTCCTGAGGAGTTAAAAGCAAAACTGCCTTTGAGTGATAATGCTCGTCGTTTCATTCAAGAGTCTCGTCAAACTATCGCAAACATCATTCATAAGAAAGATCATCGCATGCTTGTTGTATGTGGCCCATGTTCTATCCATGACATTGAAGCTGCGAAAGAGTACGCGAAACGCCTAAAAGCCTTATCTGAGCAACTTAGCGATCAACTGTATATTGTTATGCGTGTTTACTTTGAGAAACCTCGTACCACTGTCGGTTGGAAAGGTTTGATCAATGACCCACATCTAGACGGCACTTTCGATATTGAGCATGGTCTGCATGTTGGTCGTGAACTACTTGTTGAACTCGCTGAGATGGAAATCCCACTAGCGACTGAAGCATTAGACCCAATTAGCCCGCAATACCTAGCAGATACCTTCAGCTGGGCGGCTATTGGCGCTCGTACGACTGAATCTCAAACTCACCGTGAGATGGCAAGTGGTCTTTCAATGCCAATCGGTTTTAAAAACGGTACCGATGGCAACCTAGGCACTGCAATCAATGCAATGCAGGCGGCTTCTTCTAGCCACCGTTTCATGGGTATCAGCCGCGAAGGTCAAGTTGCACTACTAACAACGCAAGGTAACCCAAATGGTCACGTGATTTTACGTGGCGGTAAGCAGACGAACTACGATTCAGTATCGGTACACGAATGTGAGCAAGAGCTGGGTAAATCTGGCTTAGAGGCCGCGCTAATGGTCGACTGTAGCCACGCGAACTCTCGTAAAGATTTCCGTCGCCAACCTTTAGTTGCAGAAGATGTGATTCACCAAATTCGTGAAGGCAACAAGTCGATTATCGGCCTGATGATTGAAAGCCATATTAACGAAGGAAATCAATCTTCGGATATACCTCTCAATGAGATGAAATACGGCGTTTCTATTACCGACGCGTGTATCAATTGGGATTCAACTGAGGCACTATTAAAACATGCACATACGGAATTAGTCCCGTTCTTAGAGAACCGCTTGAAAGGTTAGTCAGAGTTTAAATTTAAGTGCCTCATCTAATGGGGCATTTTAAGATCTGTTGCTAGCGAACCTACGTGATTGTGGGATGATAGATTGGCACGGGCTTATAGATTAGTAAGGAATAAAATGGCCGTTGAACTGAACGAATTACGCGACCAAATCGATGCTGTCGATAAACAAATGTTGGATTTACTGGCTCAACGCCTTGCTCTAGTAGAGAAAGTAGGCGAAGTAAAAAGTGAACATGGTTTACCTATTTATGTACCAGAACGTGAAGCTGCGATGCTGGCATCTCGTCGTCAAGAAGCCGAGAAAATAGGGGTTCCACCACAGTTAATCGAAGATATTTTGCGTCGTACTATGCGTGAGTCTTATGCCAGTGAGAAAGATTCTGGCTTTAAGTGTCTTAACCCAGAGTTACGTTCAGTGGTGATCGTTGGTGGTAATGGTCAACTTGGTGGCTTGTTTGGTCGTATGTTCAAACTGTCTGGCTACGAAGTAAAAATCCTTGGCAGCCAAGATTGGGATAAGGCCGACGAAATCTTAGATAATGCTGGGCTTGTGGTTGTTACGGTTCCAATTCACCTAACGGAAGGTGTGATTGCGAAGCTAGGTAATCTACCAAGCGATTGTATTCTATGTGATTTGACGTCAATTAAATCTAAACCTCTACAAGCAATGATGAACATGCATCAAGGCCCAGTAGTTGGATTGCACCCAATGTTTGGTCCTGATGTTCCTAGCCTTGCTAAGCAGGTGATTGTTTACAGTGATGGTCGTGGTTCTGAAAGTTACCAATGGCTACTGAATCAATTTGGTATTTGGGGCGCGAGCCTTTGCCAGATGGATGCAGCTGAACACGATCACGGCATGACCTTGATTCAAGCACTTCGTCACTTCACCTCTTTTGCTTACGGCTTGCACCTGAGTAAAGAGAACCCGAACATTGATCAACTTCTGAAACTAAGCTCGCCAATCTACCGACTTGAGATTGCGATGGTTGGTCGTCTGTTTGCTCAAGACCCGAACTTGTACGGCGATATCATTCTTTCTTCGGATGAGAATATTGAGATGATTCGACGCTTCCATAGCTGTTTCGGAGAAGCGTTAGAAATCCTAGATGGCAAAGATAAGGCTAAGTTTGTTGAGAGCTTCAACCAAGTGAGTGATTGGTTTGGTGACTACTCACAACAATTCTTGCAAGAGAGCCAAAGTCTTCTAAAACAAGCACATGACTCGATTCATCGTGGTTAATACTGATTTGAAATCATAAAAAAGAGCGACCATCTGGTCGCTCTTTTTGTTTGTGCTGAACGCTATGAAAGCATTTTGCCTACAGTAGACTAAAAGCAATTAGATCATCATAGGCCAAATCAACAGGTCTTAGCTATTAACAACTAGTTAGCCATTAACAACTAGTTAGTCGTGATAGGTTTTTTGCTATCTTCACTCGATACTGTGTCGATAGTTGAACTGATGTAAGGCACGTTAGTCAGGTTGATCTGCAAGCGAACCACATTATCAATCAGTTGAACCAGTGGGCCCCACTTAACCTTTTTCTCTTTCTCGAACACGTAGTTGAAGTTTTCCGGTGTCCAATCCATCAAGTATTGAGGGTTCAGTGAACGACCAAGGAAGCGTACTTCATAATGCAAGTGTGGGCCGGTTGAGTTACCTGAATTACCACAGCTCGCAATCACATCGCCTTTACTCACAAACTGACCGCTACGTACTTTAAACTTCTGTAGGTGCGCATAAGAACTCATGAAACCAAACGAGTGACGCATAGTAATAAAGTTGCCGAAGCCTTTTTTACTTGGGCGTACTGTTTCAATGACTCCATCTGCGGGCGCGACAATATCTTCACCACGCTTACACGTTAAATCGATACCAGTATGTACATGGCGTTTCCCTGAAATAGGGTTAGTGCGGCTACCATAAGAAGAAGATATACGCTGATAAGCCATCGGACTGTCGTTTGGAATCAAGCGGAACATCGTGGCTCTTACTGCTGAATCGACTGCAGCTGCATCAATGCGATCTTCTAAAGAAATATCATCGGTAAGCAGCTCTTCATCAGCAAGACCCAGTACTGATTCCACATCGAATACACGCTTACCAAGTAGCTGAATTGTGCCTTCTTTCTCGGTCAGTGTTTGCGATAGCGAATGGTTGGTTTCTACTTGCTCAGCATAAAGAAATTCTGTTTGTTCTTTTTCAACAATCAGTGTTTCAATCAACTGTTGGGCATCACCCGCTTGCAGTGCGAGTTCTTGTTTACTCTCGAAGTGCATGTACGCCGCTCCGCCAATCAATAGCGGTACTGAAAAAATGGCAGTAGTGCAAATGAGCACGGCTTTACGGCCGAAGTAAAACGTCTGTTCCCCCTGACTGGAGGGAATAGTAATGGATAGTTTTTTAGACATGGTTCTGTATTAACTAAATGCTTCTAATAGAAAAAGGGTAATGGAGATGTCACTTACTACCTAAGTCGGTAAGGTGTTCAATCTCTCTATAAAGCAGTTCATCGTCGCCAACATTAAGCTCCACAAGTCGCTTAAGGTGGCTGATACTATCAATATCTAAATGCTCTATGCGTAAACGCATTGAGGTATTGATGGTAGAGACTATCGTTGCTTCTAACTGAATATTGATATCACTGTTTTCGAGCTTAAAGCTCACTTGAACAGGGACATCATGGCTAAGTTGTTTTGATTCATTGCATTGAATGAGTAAACCATGGAGTGATAAGTCTTGCACTGAGCCTGATATATTTACTTGTCCTTGTGAGATCTCAGTAGGGACTTGATAAATAACTCGTGAAAATTGACGTCTTTCAACCATAAGTAATCTCTCTATATCGATGCATTACACGTAAGCCAGATATATCAAAGGCCGCTATTATCGCGGCCTTTGTTCAAAATACAAGCTTATTTACTTAGCTATACGCTTGTACTTGATACGGTGCGGTTCTGCCGCTTGTGCGCCTAGAGTCTGCTTAAGCCACTCAGTGTACTCAGTATAGTTACCTTCGTAGAAGTTAACTTGACCTTCATCACGGTAGTCTAAGATATGGGTCGCAATACGGTCAAGGAACCAACGGTCATGCGAGATAACCATTGCACAGCCAGGGAATTCAAGCAGTGCTTCTTCAAGAGCACGTAGCGTTTCAACGTCAAGGTCGTTGGTAGGCTCATCGAGTAGCAGTACGTTACCGCCCGCTTTTAGCAGTTTCGCTAAGTGAACACGGTTACGTTCACCACCAGAAAGCTCACCGATGATCTTCTGTTGGTCGTTGCCTTTAAAGTTGAAACGAGAACAGTAAGCACGCGCAGGGATTTCGAAGTTGTTGATCTTAATGATATCAGCGCCTTCAGAGATCTCTTGGAATACTGTCTTAGTGTCGTCCATGCTGTCACGGAACTGATCAACAGAAGCAAGCTTAACGGTTTCGCCCAGTTCAACCGTACCTGAGTCTGGTTGTTCTGCGCCGCTTAGCATCTTGAATAGTGTTGATTTACCCGCACCGTTGGCACCTACGATACCCACGATTGCACCCTTAGGCATGCTGAACGATAGGTCGTCGATAAGAACGCGATCACCAAACGATTTAGTCAGGTTGTTCACTTCAAGAACTTTATCACCTAGACGCTCACCTGGCGGGATGAACAGTTCGTTAGTTTCGTTACGCTTCTGGTATTGGCCAGTCGTCAGTTCTTCAAAACGAGCCATACGAGCTTTAGACTTAGCTTGACGGCCTTTAGGGTTTTGACGAACCCATTCAAGTTCTTTTTCGATTGTCTTTTGACGTGCGCTTTCGCCCGCTTTTTCTTGCTTAAGACGCTCGTCTTTTTGCTCTAGCCAAGACGTGTAGTTACCTTGCCATGGGATACCTTCACCACGGTCAAGTTCTAGAATCCAGCCAGCTGCGTTGTCTAGGAAGTAACGGTCGTGGGTAATCGCCACAACAGTACCACTGTAATCAACAAGGAAGTGCTCAAGCCATGCTACTGATTCTGCATCCAAGTGGTTGGTTGGTTCATCAAGAAGCAGCATGTCTGGCTTTTCAAGAAGTAGACGACAGATAGCAACACGACGACGCTCACCACCTGATAGGAATTCAATTTTCGCATCCCACTCTGGAAGACGAAGTGCATCAGCAGCACGCTCTAGAGCAGTCTCTAAGTTGTGACCGTCTTTTGCTTGAATCAGTGCTTCTAGTTCGCCTTGCTCTTTTGCAAGTGCATCGAAATCTGCATCTGGTTCTGCGTAAGCTGCGTAAACTGCATCGATACGCTTAAGTGCGTCAGCAACGTCAGAAACCGCTTCTTCTACGATTTCACGAACCGTTTTTGATTCGTCTAGTACAGGTTCTTGCGGTAGGTAACCTACTTTAAGACCTTGTTGTGCACGTGCTTCACCATCAATATCAGTATCAATACCAGCCATGATACGTAGTAGGGTAGATTTACCTGAACCATTTAGACCCAAAACACCGATTTTAGCGCCAGGAAAAAAGCTAAGAGAAATGTCTTTAAGAATTTGACGCTTAGGTGGAACAGTTTTGCTCACCCGAGACATGGTATATACGTATTCAGCCATTGCCGATCGATCCTAATTATTGTTCAAAATTGTCTGCTATTTTATACCAATATCCTCAAAGATGTTACTCCTAGGGCAGAAAAGCCACTCTTGAACTAATCCTTACCTATTATTGTCACATTGGTCATTAAAACTATATTTAATGGGCTTCTGAGGCGAAGTGTTAAATATTAATAATATTTACACTCAAATCCTTTACATTTGATGTGATGTCGGGCGTAAATAGACTTCACGTATTCATACACGCACTAAGGAAAGAGCGAATGTTTTTCCGCATTGGTAATACGAAAATTGCTGTGGCTGCATCGGCAATTTTGTCTTCGGTTTCACTGGCTCCGGTCGCTATGGCTAGCAATGCATCCGAGCTTGAAATGCAGCGTGACGTTTATGACAAAGCGCAAGAGGTTTTAGACAGCCGTGATCTAAAAGCTTACTCCGCGCTGCGTAACAAAATTCAAACATACCCTTTAACACCTTACACCGATTATCGGGCCTTTCTGATTGGCTTAGGTGATCGCACACCTGCTGAGGTCGATGCTTTCATTGAAGAGAACAAGGCATTGCCTTTCTCCAATCGAATGCGCGCACCTTATTTGGACTCATTGGCTTCTCAAAAACAGTGGAAGACGATCCTTGAGTTTCAAACCAAAGAGCCTGTCGGTGAAAAATACCAATGTATTTATTATCGAGCGCATTACGAGCAAGGTAACCAAGAGCTTGCCTTTAAAGGAGCTAAACAACTTTGGTTGAGTGGTAGTGGTGTTGATGACGCTTGTGACCCTTTATTTAAAAGCTGGGATCAAGCTGGGCTAAGAACTGATGAGCTGATTCTGGATAGAATGCTGCTAGCGTTCGAGGGCCGTAACGGTAAGTTAATGAGCTATCTGATTAAGCAATTGGATCATGATGAGTCAATTGCTCAAGCGAAGCAGATTAAGGCGTTGTACAACAAGCCTGAAAATGTACTCGCGTTTGCTAAAAAACATCCAGCGAATGAATTCTACCAAGCTCAAACCGAGTTTGCTTTCGAGAAGCTAGCAAGGAAATCATCAAGCAGTGCTCAAAAGGTGTTTGATGATGTCATCAAGGCTCAGAAGTTTTCGAAAGAGAAATCTCAAGAGCTCGCTGATTACCTAACGTTTCGTCTGATCAACACCGACTCTGAAGAGTTAATGGTGTGGCGCGACAAAATGCTCGCGAGTTCATCAAAGCAAGTTCTGCTGGAACGACGTGCTCGCTTAGCAATTCAACATGCCGATTGGACGGGTTTGAAAGAGTGGATAGCGCGCTTGGATGATAAACATCAGGCTTCGCTTCGTTGGCAATATTGGCAGGGCAGAGCTGAAATCGCGACGGGCGATACTGACAAAGGCAATAAGCGACTGTCAGATATCTTGGGTCAGCGTAATTTCTACAGTGTGGCTGCGGCTAAGCAGTTAGGTAAGCCAGTTCAATATCCAACATCGACACTTAAATACAATGCTGAAACAGTGAAGCCATTCGACACCTCTTTGGTGCGTATTGGTGAACTGATTGACCGAGACAAAATTGCGGCAGCGAAAAGTGAATGGCGCTGGTTACTGACCAATGCAGATAAAGAGCAAAAAGAGATGCTTGCCGCTTACGCTGCGACACAGCGTTGGAATCACTTTACCGTAACAGCGAGTATCTCTGCGAAGATGTGGGATAACATTGCGCTGCGCTTCCCTGTTGCTCATAAGTGGTGGTTTAACTTCTACGCTGAAAAGCACGATCTCGATCCAATCACTTTGATGTCTTTAGCAAGACAAGAGAGTGCGATGGATTCAGAAGCTCGCTCTTCAGTTGGCGCGCGTGGCATTATGCAAATTATGCCCAAGACGGCGCAATACACAGCGAACAAACATAAGATTAAGTATCAGGGCAGCGATGATCTTTATGATGTCGGCAAAAACATTGAGATTGGCAGTCACTACTTAGATGGTTTACTCGCTCAATATGATGACAACCGTATCTTTGCGTTTGCGGCTTATAATGCTGGACCTAGCCGTGTGAAACAGTGGCGTTCACGCAGCGATGAAAAGCTCGATGCCTTTGCATTTATCGAAATGATCCCATTCAAAGAGACACGTGGCTACGTTCAGAATATCTTGATGTTTGAGACCTACTATCGAGATATCTTGGGTGAGAAAGGGACGTTTTTAGCGCCCCATGAGGCAAAAACGAAATACTAAGCCTTCGGCATTTGGCCCGAAACTGAGTAAGAATAAAGGCAGTGAGTGCGAACCATTTCCACTTACTGCCTTTTTACATTGGATCGCATCAAGTGTTTCGGTATAAAGTGTTAAACGCTTTCAATCGTTAAGCGACTCTTTAAAGTCAGAATTTAAAAGTAAGTGTAGAGATATGGCATCACAACCTGAATATGATAATTGGCAACAACTGATGGACTTGGTAAAGACGGCTGTCGAAAAAGATCAGCACGAGCTGTTGTTGACTATGATGATGACACCAGACGAGCGAGATGCTCTGGTTGCTCGAATTAATATCTTCTGTGAGCTGATGAAAGGCGATATGTCTCAACGACAGGTGAGTCAAATGCTGGGCGTAGGCGTAGCGACGATAACCAGAGGCTCAAATGAGCTAAAGGCCAAATCTGAGCAAGAGAAAGTCGTGATCGCCGACCTATTGCTAAAGTAATAATGGAATTAAGCTATCACGCGATAGTATGAATACGAATTCGATAAAAAACGCTAACTGGATGTTAGCGTTTTTTGTTTCTGAAGATTGTTCTTGGAATCTTTTGAAGTTTAAGGAAGCCTCAAATACTAAATAGGAAAGTGTTCAGGATTCACAAATGGGATCAGAGCCAAAATTAAAGCTTGATGATAGACCGAACTGCGTGACAATTGGTTATGTGTCAGTAGGCCAATGGCACCACCTTTCTGTTTGATATTGTCGGTACCAAACACTTCATCCATCACATCCCCTAACTCGTTTGCATGCTCTAGTTTCTCAAGCACGGCTGGTGGCAGCATCAGACTTGCTGAACGAGACTCGCCACGTTGGCCATTCGTTTCGATCACCATCCAGGCAAAGGTGACGTTTGTTTCTATTCCCGCTTCTAGACCAACATAGAAGTCTGCATCAGGCTGAGCTTGAGTTGCGTTGTGAACTCGATTCACGGCACCTTGATAGGTTTCATCATTGCTCATCGGTTGATCGGCGACACCACTAGGGACGCTGATGCCTTTGAAATCAAATTCAGTATCAGGAAAAGCAGATAAGAACGCACTTTTAACGGCGTTTATTTTAGCTGGGTTCAGCGATGCGATGATTACAGATTTCATGTGTCGGATTCTTTTTGTTGTCGATTAGATTGAGTTGATGTTGTCGGTACCAGTCACTCAATTCTTCTAGTGGCATGGGTTTACCAAAGTAATAGCCTTGCAGCATATCGCACTGTGCATCCTGTAACCACTGGTGCATGCCTTGAGTTTCAATCCCTTCGGCGGTGACCTTTTTCCCTTGAGCATGACACAACCCGATAACCGGTTTTACGATGTTCTGGTTATTGGTCTCAATCAAGGTATCCAAAAACGCTTTATCCAATTTAATTTTCTGAGTTGGATACTGCACCAGTTGAGTGATAGAGGTGTAACCGGAACCAAAATCATCAATCGCAAGTCGATAGCCCATGCATGCCAGTTCGTTCAGCAATGGAAAACCTTCTGAATTTGAGTAAAAGGTTTCAGTGATTTCAAAATCGATTAGGCTTGGTGGAATTCGATTTAACTCCGCGTGTTCTTTAATGAAACCCGCAAGGTGAGTGGTTTCAATGCCAGCAGAAGATAAGTTGATCGACAATTGAATCGAGTGATCAAATTGAGTCTGAAGTCGATGGAATGAAGCAAACGCATTCTGTATTACCCAGCGGTCAACATGTTCGAACAGCCCGGTTTGTTCGGCTATTGGAATGAACTCATCCGGTGGAACCAAACCAAGTTGCTTTGAATTCCAACGTAATAACACCTCAACGCCAATAACATCAGTCCCGGTAGAATCCATGTAGGGCATGTAAACGAGCCTGAATTCATCATCAAAATTCTTACCTCTAAGCGCACGTTCAATGTCTGCTTGGCGCTGAATGGCTTTGTCTAAATCCCGTGAATAGTCAGCAAATTGGTTTTTACCGGCACGCTTGGCTTGGTACATCGCAGTATCCGCGTTGGACAGTAGCTTCTCGATTGAGTTGCCATCATTAGGGTAGGTCGCAATACCAATACTGACCGTGATCGGAAAGCTGCCTGATTCGGTGACAAAACCTTTTTGCAGTGGAGTCAGTAAATCATTCGAGAATCGATGCGCGACATTTCCTCGGTGACTAGGAGCGTTAATGTAGACAACGAACTCGTCTCCAGAAAGTCGGGCTGGCATACAATGAGCGTCGAACTCCTCTTTATAGTGACGACAAATATCTGAAATACGCTGAGCAAAAGAGACCAGAATCGAGTCGCCGATTTGATGTCCGTATTTGTCGTTCACAAACTTGAAGTTGTCCAAGTCAAAATAGAGAACCCAGGTTTCGGTATTCGAACTCGGTTTTGGCAACGATTGCTGAACGAAGGTTTGAAACTGATGCCTATTGGCTATTTGAGTTAACTGATCATTTTCGGCCAAGAGCTTGGTCTGTTGGTAGGTGTTATCTAACTCTTGGTACATGTCATAAAAACGCTGTGATAGGCGGCCAAGCTCGTCACGAGTGCCTAAGCGTTCAATGTTCTTACGTTGTTTTTTTTCGACTTGCTGTAGCTGTCGATCGAGCCGTGTTATTGGAGTAATCACAGTGCGAGACAGAAGCATGAGTAGCAGAGCGACAGTTACAAACGCAGACAGTGCAAACGACAAACTCAGCTTGTTCCAAATTGAATCGAGCTTGTTTTCCAACAGGAATTGCGCCGGATCGACCGTGGCGTACAGTTCTGGTGCAAGCTTGACTGAGTGAGTAACATCATTTTCCAAAGAAACCGCTATGGATGTGAAGAACAAGCTGGTTTGGTAGTCGAACTCTATCTGTTTTCTCAGCGCATTAAATTTGTCGAGAGAGACAGAGACAACAACAAAGAACACATCGTCGGGTTGATTGTTAACGGTTGGGAAAATCGCTTTTCTATCTACCTTGTCATAGTGAACCAACATCCCTTCGCCTTGGGAGTTTTGAATATAGTTGGTACTCGATGTTGCTAAGGTGTCTTGATAGTGCAGGTCAACATACTCCAATATCTTACTGTCAATCTGAGTGCGTGAGTCATTGCTATTATCCGCGTAATAACGCAGTTTTCGATCACCATTAAGAAGCGCTAAACCTGTATAGCTTTCATCGTCATCTTGCAGGAAATGAATGGCTTCTCGAAGATTACTGACCAGTTCAAGATCGCGAGATAGATTTTGATCAGTGAGAAAATAACGCTTCACCATATCACTCTGGGTCAAGGTGTAAGAGTAGCTATTGAGGAACGAACGAGATTGGCGAAAGTATCCGGCTAGTTTTTCCATGTTCAGTTGAAGTGCGTTGTCTTCGCGTTTGATGAAACTGCTTTTTTGCGTCGAATAAATAATATAGCTAGAAGCCGCGGTACTGATCAGTATCACAGGGGCTATTAGTAGTAAGATTTTAGTACTTAGCTTCATAGTTAATGACAACACTATTTATAAATTAAGCGCATAAGTTTATGTTACTTAATGCTTACTCGCTATTAATTATACGTAGTTCGATGATTTCCTGTGAAGGGGGTAAGGTTTTGTCTTTATTGATAAAAAAAGCCACTAATGAGTTTTTGTTAGAAAGGCTCAAGTAGTGGAGAGAGTAAGCGTGCCGAATGTGCGAAACAAGTGAATTGTGTTTCAGGCATGCTAGGGTGAGTTTTCTTAGCGAGAATAGTACTCGACTAGAGGGTGATTTAAGTATTTGGCCTGCTGTAGGCCAAATACTTATGTTAGCTAAAAGCTGATACTCACTTTCAGCTATGACAACTTAACTTGAGTCGCTTTGATGTTCTCACTTGGGTAGCAACCCAACACTTTAAGGTGGCGAGTAATGGCTGTTAGTTCCGTTATCGCTTGTTGCATATTATCTGAATCCAGATGCGCCTCTAAATCGACATAGAACATCTCTTCCCAAGGGTTACCCATGATAGGACGAGATTCTAGCTTAGTCATGTTGATGCCTAAGCGTTGCAGGATCAGTAGTGTTTCTACCAAAGAACCCGCCTCTTGAGATGTCGACATGATGAGCGTTGTTTTCGCTGGTATTTGAGTCGATACTTCAACAGGCTTACGCGCCACAACGATGAAACGAGTGTGGTTCTCTGTTTGGTTTGCAATATTGCTCTGGATTGGCTGTAGTCCATAAAGCTTACCGCTCGATGCATTACCAATAGCAGCTACGTCATTACCACCCAATTCTTTAACTTTTTTCATTGCATCAGCGGTGCTTGCGCAAGACTCAAGGTTGACACCCTTAAGGCGGCTCAAGAACTCACTGCATTGTTGATGAGGTTGTGGGTGCGAGTAGAGTGTTTTGATGTCTTCTAAACGGATATCACTTTTAGCAACAAGGCAGTGCTCAATCGGTTGAGAAAGTTCGCCAACAATGTATAGAGTCGTATGCTGTAACAGGTCGTAGACCTCGTTAATTGACCCTGAACTGGTGTTCTCAATCGGCAGGACACCGTAGTCGGCATGGCCAGACTCTACTGTTGATGCGACTTCTTTGAAGTGATTACAGTTCAGCTCAATCAATTCCATATTCTTGCGGCTGAAGTATTCGCGGCTCGCAAGGTGAGAATACGATCCCTTAGAACCTAAGAATGCAACGCGAGCCAATGGTTTACGGCTTTGCGGGTTCGCTAGGTTTTGTAAGTATGACTGTTGTAGTAAAACGGAATCTTCGATGATGGTGTGAAACAGCTTGGTAATGTACTGCGCATTAAGTTCGTATTTATCTTTGCCGTTGTTGATCAGCTTAACTAATAGTTGTTGTTCTCGTACTGCATCACGAACTGGTTTTGATGTCTCTACTTTGCTTTTAGCGACTTCGATACTTAGCTTGCGACGCTCTGAAAGTAACTTCAGGAGTTCGTCGTCTAAATCATTAAGACGAAGGCGGATATCATCCAGTGAAATTGAGCGGTCAGTCATAAATGTGTCCTTATAAAAAAGCCTCCCTAGTGTGGGAGGCTTCTTGTTCGTTTTTGACTTGTTTTTCTAAAACGACTTAGCCTCCGATTTACGGAAGAAAAAAGAAGTCAAAAATAAACAAAGATTGAGTGTGCATAAAAAGTGATTGTTTTATGAATGTTTAAACACAATAAGCAAGCGAGCTACGAGCGTCAAGCAAAAAAATAGCGCCCTGAGGCGCTATTTTTTAATCTGTTCTCTTTCCTTATTCTACTTCAGCTTCTAGCTCTTCGATTTCAGGCTTTTCAGCGCGGCGCGCTTCTGGTTTATGGCGTAGCTTGTTGAGTTGACGCTCTAGTTTTTGTTCTACTTCGTTGATCGCTACGTAGAGGTCGTCATGGATTGATGAAGCAACAAGTTGGCCTTTTGGTACGGTTAGTACCGCTTCAAATTTCTTCTTCTTGTTTGGTTCTTCGCTAAAGCTCGCTTGGCAGCCAATGATGTCTACTTGCCATTTATCTAGCTTTTTAAATTTGCTTTCTATGTGATCACGGATTGCAGAGGTAATGTCGATGTTTTTACCAGTGATGTTCATTTTCATAGAAGTTTTCCTCTGTTGTATCCCTCATGGGTTAACTTCAGATTACGACTTTTAGGAATAAAGAATGTGATCTGGATCTTGTTTTGGTTGGGTGGGATAAGCATTAAAATCAAATGTGATCTTACGCAAGTCTTAGTATCTTTTTGGCGAAAAATGCTTGTTATCCTTATGAAAAACGATAACTTGGAGGCAAGGCTTCGCTAAAAATTAAATCAGTTTTTAGGGGCGTCTTACAGCTTATTGAAAGTGTTTGATTGAAATTTACTCAATAGTGTTTTGTGATGTAGATCTCGTGATATATATCACTATGTAAGCTTCCTCTGAATTTGATAAGCAAAAGCCGCATAAGTTTTCTTATGCGGCTTTTGTGTTTTTAATTTTCTTTAGCACCTTAGCACCCCTGGCTCTTAGGGTTGAAGACAAACTAATCGTTGGTTTTGAGTAGTCTGGCTGTCCCATTTTCTCGGATAGCATTGATAGCTTGTAACTGCTTATAGATTACAAAGTAACGGTTGATGTTGGCGACATAGGTCACCGGTTCTTTGCTCACGTATTTACGAGTGATGATTTCTACGTTTTTAAACCAGATGTTTGGGTTGTAACCTTTCTGCTTGGCAATGCGCCTCATCTTTCTGATCTTAGCAGGACCAGCATTGTAAGAAGCCAAAGTGAAGTAGATTTGGTTATCTGCCGTAATGGCAGGGTCGTCAAAATACCTGTCCTTAATGAAACGCATGTATTTCACACCCGCATGGATGTTGTTATCCACCTTATGTATGTTTTTGATGTTGACGTTTTTATCTTTGGCGGTACTCGGTAATACCTGCATCACACCAATAGCCCCGCGATGAGAAATCCGGCTCTGATCCAGTCCTGATTCTTGGAAACCTTGAGCTGACATCATCAAAGGATCAAATTCATACTTGCTCGAATACTTTTCAAAGACATCTGAGAGTTTAGCTACTCGGTCTACTTTATTGGGGTTGAGTGCTCGGCCTAACCAGCGAGTATTGTCGATGTATTTCTGGTAGATGACATTCCCAAGCAGGGTGCCTGTTCGTGCGGTCTTGACGTATTTGTTTATCTCTTTCTTCAGTTGAGGGCTGTCTTTTCTTAAAGCCCAAGCAATACGACCATTTTCTCGTAAAGGTAAGTCGTTATGGACTTGAATGTTTTCCATTACATCGATCCAGAGCTTGGCTTTATGGTTATCCAGAATTGTGCCTTGTATATAACCTTGGTTAACCAGTTCTATCAGCTCGTAGTCTTGTAATGACTCCTCGATAAAGTGGACATGCAGTGGTGGTAAACCTAGCTCGTTAAGCTCCTTATTGACTCTTTGTACACTCTCGAAGTAACTCGAGCTTGCTCGTATCCACACCTCTTTGCCACTCAATTGCTTGATTTCGGTGATAGGTTCGGCCTTTTTCCCTGTGATAATGAGTTCTTTACCATCTTTAATCATCGGATCCGAAAAATCGATGGTTCGTAATCGTTTATCGGTGATCGTTAGGTTAGCGACAGCGACATCACCATAGCCAGACTCTAAAGAGGGAAGTAGATCATCTCGTTGCACGGGGATGACTTGAACATTGAGGTAGGGATGTTTCTTACGAAGGCTTTTCTCAAAGTGGTAGAGCATTTCTGCCACGATGCCTTTTGGCTTGCCATCCTCGATGTAATAGAAACCAAGATCGGCAGACACTAGCACTCTAACCGTTCCTTTGGTTTTGAGCTCATCCAAGTCACCCATGTAAGGCTTATTGCTTAATGGAGACAGTTCTAATGCGTAGGATAAGTGGCTAAATAGCGATATCCAGATAAATAATAACAACCTACTCACATCCACACTCCATGTTGATGTTTTGTTAAAAGTTATCTTTTGAAGATACCGTGTATTATGCGATCCATCAAGTTTGCGATATGTAGATGAAAAAAAGCGCGCTAGTAAATTAGCGCGCTTTTAGGATTGAGATGTAAGAGGTTTGATTAAGGTAGTGGGTTTAACTCAATCAACTTTTCTGTTCTTAACACAGCGTCATCTAGGCCGAGTTGTTGATAAGCTTTTAGCTGGATATCTAAAGACTTACGCGCAGCAATGGTGTCTGGGTAAGTTTTTTGCAGCTCTTGCGTTCTGTTGATCGCAGCAATCCAAGCTTCGCGGCGTAGGTAGAAATCAGCGGTTGCTAAGTCATACTCTGCTAGGCGGTTCTTAAGTGCGAACATGCGTTTTTGTGCATCTTCAGCATAAGGGCTACTAGGGAAACGTTCGAGTAGTCGCTTGAAGTCAGCAAACGCAAGTTTCACTGGTTCAGGATCTCGGTCACTACGGTCGATATTAAAAATATCGTGCATGAAGTTTCGGTCTTGCGCCATGTGCGTTAAGCCGCGCATGTAAAGAACCCAGTCTTGTTTCTCATGCGTTGGGTTCAAACGTAGGAAACGTGAAATGGTAGCGAGGCCAAGTGCCAAGTCATCATTTTTGTAGTAAGCGTAAATCAGATCGAGCTGTACTTGCTCAGAATAGGCGCCGAATGGGTAACGTGAGTCTAGGGCTTCTAGCTTTTCTATTGCTGAAAGCCAGCTACCGCTCTGCAGTGATTCTTGAGCGTCAGAGTAGAGAACCGATGGTGGTACATCTGGCACTATCTCTTCACTACTTGAACAACCAACCAAGAGTGATACGGCTAATAGACCCGATAAAGTAAGGTGTTTCATGTCAGGCGTCGATTCCTTGAATTAAATATTTCGTAAGCTTCCGTTACTTTCTAACCAGTAACAGATACAATGATGCAATTATTCTATTTTATCCATACTAATGGGTATTAGTCTCACGGTTTTTAAAAAAGTTCGATATGGCTCAGCAGATCACATTAACAGACACAGTAAAAAGCAGCCAGTTAGGTCAACGTTTAGACCAAGCTGTCGCTGAACTATTTACCGATTTTTCTCGCTCTCGCATTAAAGAGTGGCTTCTTGACGGCAAAATCCAAGTGGATGGTGAAGTTATTACAAAGCCGCGTGTTAAGGTTTTGGGCGGTGAAGAGATCATCTTGCAAGCTGAACTTGCAGATGAAGAGCGCTGGGAAGCACAAGATATTCCTCTAAACATTGTCTACGAAGATGATGACTTATTGGTTATCAATAAGCCTCGCGATCTGGTTGTACACCCAGGCGCAGGCACACCGGATGGAACCATACTAAACGCATTGCTTTTCCATTACCCACAGATTGCAGAAGTGCCTCGTGCAGGTATTGTGCACCGTCTTGATAAAGACACAACAGGCCTTATGGTTGTGGCTAAAACGGTTCCTGCTCAAACTCGTCTTGTGCGTGCTCTTGCTAAGCGTCGTATTACTCGTGAATATGAAGCAATTGCAATTGGCAAAATGACCGCTGGTGGTGTGGTAGAGAAAGGCATTAGCCGTCATGCAACTAAGCGTACCTTGATGGATGTAAATGAATTAGGAAAGCCAGCGGTAACTCACTACCGTGTTGCTGAGCACTTCCGCGAGCATACTCGTATTCGTCTACGCCTAGAAACGGGTCGTACTCACCAAATTCGTGTTCACATGTCATACCTTCAGCATCCGCTGCTAGGTGACGTTGCATACGGTGGTCGTGCTCGTATTCCAAAAGGTGCATCTGAAGAACTAACAACAATGATTCGTTCTTTTGATCGCCAAGCACTGCACGCCGTTATGCTTAAATTTGTTCACCCAATTACAGGTGAAGAAGTTGAGTTCCACGCTCCTGTGCCAAATGACATGGTCGTGATGGCTGAAGCGTTACGTGTTGATGCGCGCGAAAACTTGGAAGACGACATTTAATCATGTCGATGATCATCCCTAACTGGAATGCACCAAAAAACGTGAAAGCATTTGCTTCGACACGTTTTGATGGTTTTTCTACTGGTGCGTATCAAGGATTAAACCTAGGTACGCATGTTGGGGATGATGCTTCGCTTGTTGAAAACAACAGAGCCTGGCTCAAGCAACACGCTAATATGCCTGCCGCTCCGGTATGGCTACATCAAACTCACTCAACAGATGTCGTTACGGTTTTACACCCTACGGCAGATATTCTTGATGCTGACGGTGCATTTACCACAGCTAAAGATGTTGTTTGTTCTGCGATGACAGCCGATTGCTTACCTGTAATCCTTACTGATACCAAAGGCACTCAAGTTGCTGCAGTTCATGCTGGTTGGCGTGGTCTTGCTGGTGGCATTCTTGAAAATGCCGTCGCAAAGTTTTCAAACTTAGGTTCAGAGAATAAGATCATTGCTTGGCTTGGTCCTGCAATAGGCAAACAAGCTTTTGAAGTAGGCGATGATGTGTTGGAAGCTTTCGTTAGTTTTGACTCTCAAGCTAAGCTCGCATTTGAAGCCAAAGCTGAACCAGGCAAATGGCTAGCGAATATGTCTCAGCTTGCAACGCAACGACTGAACAAAGTTGGTGTAACTTCTGTGACAGACTCTAATCTATGTACCTTCGCTGATGCCGATGCGTTCTATTCTTATCGTCGTGATGGTATTACTGGACGCCAAGCTACTTTTATTTGGTTAGAGTAACCTTTAACTAGTGCAACCAGTCATCCAGCTCATTTATATTTTTATAACAGCTCTATTCTTCATTCTTATCCCTTGAAAATCCGCGTTACCGTATCCATCTTCTAACCATAAGATAAACATATCTAAGAGTAGGAAGGTTGGCATGCGTCTCGATCGATTCACTAGTAAATTCCAAATTGCGATATCTGATGCTCAGTCGCTCGCATTAGGTCGTGATCACCAATATATAGAGCCTGTGCACCTAATGGTGTCTTTGCTTAATCAAGATGGTAGTGCAATTCGTCCATTGCTCACCATGCTGAATATTGATGTGGTTCAATTGCGTTCAAAGCTAAGCGAAATATTAGACCGTGTACCGAAAGTAAGTGGTATCGGTGGTGATGTTCAACTGTCGAATGCAATGGGTACTTTGTTCAACCTATGTGACAAGGTCGCACAAAAGCGTCAAGACACATACATTTCTTCGGAAGTCTTCCTACTTGCCGCAATTGAAGATAAAGGCCCTTTAGGTAACCTGCTTAAAGAGCTAGGTCTTACTGAGCAAAAATTATCTCAAGCTATCGAGCAGGTTCGTGGCGGTCAAAAAGTTGATGACCCAAATGCCGAAGACCGACGCCAAGCGTTAGAGAAGTTCACCATCGATCTGACTGAAAGAGCGGAGCAAGGCAAGCTGGATCCGGTAATTGGCCGAGATGACGAAATCCGCCGTACTATCCAAGTACTTCAGCGTCGTACTAAGAACAACCCAGTCATTATCGGTGAACCTGGTGTTGGTAAGACAGCTATCGTTGAAGGTTTGGCTCAGCGCATTATTAACAATGAAGTGCCAGAAGGTTTAAGAGGCCGACGCGTACTTTCATTAGACATGGGTGCTTTGGTAGCTGGCGCTAAATATCGTGGTGAGTTTGAAGAGCGTTTGAAGTCAGTCCTCAATGAATTGTCTAAAGAAGAGGGCAATATCATTCTCTTCATCGATGAAATTCATACTATGGTCGGCGCTGGTAAAGGTGAAGGCTCTATGGATGCCGGTAACATGCTAAAACCAGCGTTGGCTCGTGGTGAACTCCACTGTGTTGGCGCAACGACTCTTGATGAATACCGTCAATACATAGAGAAAGATCCAGCGTTAGAGCGCCGCTTCCAAAAAGTGCTTGTCGATGAACCAACGGTTGAAGACACGGTGGCGATTCTTCGTGGTTTGAAAGAGCGCTATGAACTTCATCATCATGTAGAAATTACCGACCCAGCAATCGTGGCTGCAGCAACACTATCTCATCGATACGTTTCTGATCGTCAACTGCCGGATAAAGCGATTGATCTGATTGATGAAGCGGCTTCGAGTATCCGTATGCAGATCGACTCAAAACCTGAGTCGCTAGATAAGCTCGAGCGTAAAATCATTCAATTGAAGATCGAGCAGCAAGCTCTTACCAATGAAAATGATGAAGCCAGTGAAAAACGCCTTCGAACATTACAAGAAGAGCTTTCTGACAAAGAACGAGATTTCGCAGAGCTTGAAGAAGTGTGGAATGCAGAGAAAGCCGCGCTTTCTGGCACGCAACACATCAAGTCAGAGCTAGAACAAGCGCGTATGGATATGGATTTTGCGAGACGTGCTGGTGATCTTAACCGAATGTCTGAATTGCAATACGGTCGAATCCCAGAATTAGAGAAGCAGTTAGATCTTGCGACTCAAGCTGAAATGCAAGAAATGACGCTGCTGCGTAATAAGGTCACTGATGCAGAAATTGCAGACGTGCTATCGAAGCAAACAGGCATACCTGTTTCTAAAATGCTAGAAGCCGAGAAAGAGAAGCTTCTTAACATGGAAGGTGTTCTACATAAGCGAGTTATTGGCCAAGCGGAAGCTGTCGAAGTGGTATCGAATGCGATTCGTCGTAGCCGTGCAGGTTTATCTGATCCAAACAAGCCGATTGGATCTTTCTTATTCCTTGGTCCAACTGGCGTTGGTAAAACGGAGTTGTGTAAAACACTCGCGAACTTCATGTTTGATAGTGACGATGCAATGGTGCGTATCGACATGTCTGAGTTTATGGAGAAACACTCTGTTGCTCGTTTGGTTGGTGCTCCTCCGGGTTACGTTGGATATGAAGAAGGTGGTTACTTAACAGAAGCAGTGCGTCGCAAGCCTTATTCAGTGATTTTGCTAGATGAAGTAGAGAAAGCGCATCCTGATGTTTTCAATATCTTATTGCAGGTGCTTGATGATGGACGCTTAACTGATGGACAAGGTCGTACAGTCGATTTTAGAAACACGGTAGTGATCATGACATCCAACCTTGGCTCTTCGAGAATTCAAGAGAACTTCAATACGCTCGACTACCAAGGAATAAAGAATGAAGTGATGGAAGTGGTAGGTAAACATTTCCGTCCTGAGTTTTTGAACCGAGTTGATGAAAGCGTGGTGTTCCATCCATTGGGTCAAGAGCACATTCAGTCGATAGCCGCTATTCAGCTTGAGCACCTTAAGAAGAGAATGGAAGACAATGGTTATGAGCTTGAAGTTTCGGATAAAGCACTCAAGTTAATTTCTCAAGTTGGTTTTGATCCAGTATATGGTGCACGACCTTTGAAAAGAGCGATTCAACAAAGTGTCGAGAACCCGTTAGCGAAAGCGATACTGGCAGGAAAAATTAATCCAGATAAGAAAGTGCAGCTATTAGTAAACAACGACCGCATTATTGCTCACCAATAGTTGAAGTAAGAACGGTAGGTACGATTGGCCGAAATTAAGGCTTAATCGTACCTATTTTAAACGCTTTGTGTGAATAGTGTTCGAACGGTCGCCGGTGGCGGCTTTTTTTCGTTTTTAGCCTTGTACAAAGGATTATTCTCTCTATAATGCGCCTCCGTTGCCAAGGATAACCAAGCGGTTTGAACTGAGTAACAAGACGGTGATAAGCATTTAAGATGCTTTGAAAAATTAGCTGGAAAAAGTGTTTGACACTGGAATCTAATCCGCTAGAATGGCCGTCCACTTCGAGAGGCTCCTTACTAAAAGGAAGGCTCAACAAGTAAAGTTCTTTAACAATTTAAACCTA
>NZ_JBFRPB010000097.1:0-14794 GCF_041471785.1 Vibrio sp. 10N.261.51.C6
ACCTCCCTCGGTAATCACATCACTACTCATTTTTGCCTTTTTCATTAGCATTAAAACTCAATCTATCGACCGTATTGCTCAATAATAAAGTGCTCAAAATCATCACACATTTGGTCATTCGACTTTGCATTATTCGCTAATTCAGTTGCTCCATCAACGATCGATACCTTCGCATTCAAATCCGCGACTGGTGCACGTGCTCTTGTCGACAGCTGTTTGATTTTTTGCTCCTCAATCGCCCAAGCCTCCTCTGGCGATAAGTTACACTCGTCAGCGAGATATTTGGCATTAAAACCTTCCCCAGTCAGGCTTTCGATTGTACCGTTATGGTTCACGCTATTGCCTTTATGCCAATAGTGTTTCGCCAACAAAGGCCCGATCTCTGGGTTATCTGTTAAGTAACCAAACTTGTCGGTGAAATAAGCTCGTGTTTGATACACCGCCATATGAGCCAATAGATAACCTTGGTATGAGCAAGATGCTTCATCAGACAATAAGTGAGGGATCGCCATTAGTGGACGAGGGCTGCAAGACAATCCAAGAATTGCCTTTTCACTGCTACGAGCAAGTGCCGTGATTTTTTCAGGCGTGAGGTCTTCATCAGCTAATTCGTACAGGGCTCGCTCGAAATATGGAACCACAAGAATGCTGCGTTCTTGGTAAGCTCGGAAGGGCTGTTTATTGTCGATGATGGCTTTAATTAGATCATCTGGCACAGGTTGCCCGTCCGCATTTAGAGCGTACTGTTTTAGCCAGTCAGCGTCATTTAACAAGCTGTCGCAGAACATGGATTGTGTTTCAGCATAAGCCATCGAAGTCGGCGCAAACTCTTGAGAGAAACAAGGGGCGTTCATTTTTACATTAGCAAAATGCGCCGCGTGACCACCTTCGTGAAATAGTGTGTTAATCCCATCATAGCCACTGCCTATTTGATCGGGCTTAGCGTTGCTAGTGAAATTAACTTGGGCCGCAACCCAAGCATCTTGGTCATAGAAAGAAGGGATAGGGCCATGGCAGAAGCCATTAGGGTATTTTCCTTTGCGATCAAGTAAATCGAGTTTCAATGTCGCTTGAGAGTATTCAATGTTGAGGCGACCAAAAGACTCTATCCAGCGTCTTAATGATTTTGAGAACGGAACATACGGGTCAAGATCATTCATAACGTCACCTGCAAAAGAGTAGGTAAAGTTATGGGCTTGAAGTGCATTCTCGCCTTTCTGCTCTGCCAAATTGGCTAGGCTTTGCTGATGGCTATCACGCGTGCGTGCTTCGAAGTCATCCAGAATCGTAAACAGTTGTTCTGTCGTCATCTGTTCGGTTTTTACCACCGAGTAATCAAAGAAGGTTTTAAACCCCAGTGATTGAGCAAATTGGTTACGTTTTTTGATCAGCTCAATAAAGCCGTTAACCAGCAGCCATTGCTCTAAATCTAATAATGCTTGATGTGCAGAAAGCCTAACTTGTTCATTACCATTACTTCTAACGGCTGAACCTAAAACGGGCAGCGATCCTTCTGTTTCATCACCTGTTTCATTTACGTAAGTCATTACATGATTCTGTTTTTTCTCAAACAGTTCAGCCTCAAACTTTATGAGATCGGATTTAAGCTTCTGTGACTGCTCAGACTCAATAGCGTGAGATCTAAAGGTCGCCAACCAACCATTCAAGCCTGTCAGCGTACTCTCTTTTTCGAGAGGATCTTGAATTTCATCAATAGCAGCGAGTTGCGTTTCGATAGCAGTAATCTGTTCGGCAGAGCTTAGAAATTCCGTCCACTGAGTCTGTGCGAGTGTCGAACCATCGTGGTCGTCACTGATACCCATATATGTATCCCAAAAGAAGTCTTCTTTCGCTTTATGAGTCGCAAGATACTTTTGATTCAATTGGTTGAGATAGTTCGTTGCAGTCATGACATTCCTTGAAATTTAACCAGTAATTTCAACATTATGACACATTCATTGAATGTATTTTGTGATGTTAAGTATAACGGCATAGAAGTTACCTTTTCATCAAGTCGTTTTGAACCAATACGGCTTCATCAGCTTGCCGCCAGAAGCTATTCAACGTAACAAAGTCAGATTGTCGCTTGAAGAGCCTGCTATTGAAGGTGGCTACAAGTAATGGGTATGTCATGTTGTAACTGTTGTGGGACAGTGATATTCTCTCTTTCGTAATGGTTCTCAACGTGACGGATTACGTTATTCGGTGATGAAATTATCTAGCGGGCATGTATGCCCGTTTTTTTTCGCCTAAAATTTGCGACTCGAGCAGTTGTTTGTCGTTTGGTCACGTATAATGGACACTTCATATAGCGCTAAATAAGCCCAGTCGATGAAAATCTTTCAAGTTCTAATCTTGCCTCTAATGCTGTCCCTCAATGCTATTTCATTTTCAGCGCAAGCAACCGAAAGCTGGTGGCTAAGAACAGTATTTAACAGCAGCCCAAGTCTGCCGAATTCTCAAAACTATATTAATGATATCGAGTTGATGGATTGTGGTGAGATCGAAGGTACTTTGTTGTGCAGTGACTTAACCCAATATTACGACCTGGATGTGTATGTTGAACTGGAGTTGGGGGACTCAAGTGTCGAAACGGTTCGCTTAAACCTGCCATATTCGGACCTAAGTTACACAAAGCTTCAGGCATACCTTCGCCAAGATGGCTTTGCTCTCAGTTCAATTCGTATTGGTGAAGATGAATTCGATGTTACAGCTCAACTCGAACAAGCTCGAAATGAAGGTGTTGGTTTCGATAAGGTGGATAAACAGCTGGTCGAATTCATCAACGCGCCTCACGGTTCAGCAGAGCAACTGAGTGTGTGGAATGTGCCTAGCTTATCTTCTTCTAGCTCTACTTCTCCTTGGATTCAGTTACAGAGTGATGGTGACAACTTAACGGTTGAACTTAATCGTTTTTAATTGCTCAAATTTATAGATAGTTTCGTTATTTATTAGGCTAAACAAGCCTTTCAGGAGAACGGCTCGCGGGCAGACAGCAAGTTATAATTCATTTAAGTGTTCGTTTTTCTGCGGCTCTCACATTTTTAATAAGCGTTTAGCTTTGCCATTTGTTATACGTTGAGCCTTCGGTAAAACGAGATTAGGATACGTTCAGTATTGATAAAGGAGACAACCCATGGTTGCAAGAGTAACGATAGCGCCACAAGGCCCAGAACTTTCTGAGCTGGTGCAAGGATACTGGCGTACAGCAGAGTGGGGCATGACCCCGCAACAACGCCTGACTTTCCTGAAGCAACATATTGATCTTGGCATCACAACTGTTGATCACGCGGATATTTACGGTAACTACCAATGTGAAAAGTTGTTTGGTGAGGCTTTAGCGCTTGAACCAAGCCTTCGTGATGATATTCAAATCGTCACCAAGTGCGATATCAACCTATGTGGTGACCACACTCCAGATCGTAAGATCAATCACTATGACACCAGCGCGCAGCATATTTACCAATCAGTAAATAACTCATTAGAGCACTTAGGTGTTAACGATATCGATGTATTGTTGATTCACCGCCCTGACGTGTTAATGGATGCCGATGAAGTAGCAGAAGCGTTCGCAGAGCTACACAAAGTAGGTAAAGTTAAGCACTTCGGTGTTTCTAACTTTTCACCGCGTCAGTTCGAACTGCTTCAATCTCGACTCGGTAAGCCGTTAGTGACCAACCAAGTTGAAATCAACCCATTGAACTTCGAAGTGGCTCATGATGGCACGCTAGATCAACTGCAGATGAACCGCATTCGCCCGATGGCGTGGTCTTGTCTCGGTGGTGGTAGCATCTTCAGTGGTGATTCAGCGCAAGCGGTTCGCGTTCGTGATGAGCTAGAGGCGATTCGTCAAGAAGTCGGTGCAGACAGCATTGATCAAGTGATTTACGCTTGGGTTCGTCGTTTACCATCTAGTCCAATTGCAATTATTGGTTCTGGTAAGATTGAGCGTGTGAAGACGGCCGTTGATGCACTGAAAATCGAGCTGACGCGCGAACAGTGGTATCGCGTATGGGTGGCATCTAAAGGTCACGGTGTGCCATAGAAAGCAATTCGTATAGAAGTTAAAGCCAGCTAACAAAGCTGGCTTTTTTGTGTTCGCCTAACATGTTTCTCCAAAACTGTGATTAAGGTGGAATAATTTTCAAAAACACTCATAATGCACTCTGTTTTTCACCAGTTGGATATTTCCATTGAGCACTTCAAAATTCTCTTCAATCGCCCTTAAACCAGAGCTTCTAAACACGTTAGATTCTCTTGGTTATACTGAAATGACGCCTATCCAAGCGTTAAGTCTTCCTACTATCCTAAATGGCAAGGACGTTATCGGTCAGGGTAAAACGGGTTCAGGTAAAACAGCTGCTTTCGGTTTAGGCGTGCTGCAGAACCTACGCGTTAAGCGTTTCCGTGTTCAGTCTTTAGTGTTATGTCCGACTCGTGAGCTTGCAGACCAAGTAGCAAAAGAGATTCGTACTCTTGCTCGTGGTATTCACAACATTAAAGTGCTGACACTATGTGGCGGTATGCCAATGGGCCCACAGATTGGTTCACTAGAGCATGGCGCACACATTCTTGTGGGCACACCTGGTCGTATTCTTGATCACCTAGAGAAAGGCCGCATTGACCTGTCTGAGCTGAACACACTTGTGTTAGATGAAGCGGATCGCATGCTAGAGATGGGTTTCCAAGACGCTTTGGATGCTGTGATTGAAGCGGCGCCAAAAGAACGCCAAACTCTGCTATTCAGTGCGACTTTCCCTAAACAGATCAAATCTGTTGCAGACCGCATTATGCGCAATCCAGAAATGGTGAAGGTTGAATCAACACACGATCACTCAAGCATCCAACAACACTTCTACAAGTTAGAAGGTTCTGAAGCTCGTGATGACGCTCTAGAGTTGCTGTTACTTCATCACCAACCGGAGTCTGCGGTTGTGTTCTGTAACACTAAGAAAGAAGTGCAGAACGTAAACGATGAGCTAAGCCACCGCGGTTTCAGTGTTATCGAACTTCATGGTGACATGGAACAGCGTGAACGTGACCAAGCTTTGGTTCAGTTCTCAAACAAAACCATCTCGATTCTAGTGGCGACAGACGTTGCGGCTCGCGGTCTTGATGTTGATAACCTAGATGCTGTGTTCAACTTTGAATTGTCTCGCGACCCTGAAGTTCACGTACACCGTATTGGTCGTACTGGCCGTGCAGGAAGCAAAGGCGTAGCGATCAGCTTCTTTAGCGAAAAAGAGATGTACCGTGTTGCTCAAATTGATGAGTACATGGACATGCCAATCGAGCCATCTGAACTGCCAGCAAAACCAATTGCTAAGCCGTACTACTCAAACATGGTTACCATCCAAATTGATGGCGGTAAGAAAGCTAAGCTTCGTGCTGGTGATATTCTTGGCGCACTGACGGGCCAAGGCGGCATTGATGGTAAATCAGTAGGTAAGATCAATCTGTTTGCAATGCGTGCTTACGTAGCGGTAGAAAGATCTGTGGCTAAAAAAGCACTGAACAAAATCGAATCAGGTAAAATGAAGGGTCGTCAATTCCGCGCCCGAATCCTGAAGTAATTCGAGACTGAATCCCTTTGCTGCGATATGTCTAATTAACGACATTGCTAATTAATGGCATTGCAGTAAAGGGTGTTCCACAAAATGCCACTTAAGTTTCTTATCTTAGGTTTATCGACCTAGTGCTCTATACCAAAGCATTATTCATCGGGTCTTATCGAATAAAGATCGTTGATATGTTTTCCTTCGCTAAGATACCAAGTCATCGCTTCCTGTCGATTGTCAACCAATATCGTGATTGTGGTTATTGAACCATCATCAAAATAACAAAGCTCATATTCTAAATCGCTTGGATGATCAGGAATAGCGGCCATAGCTTCCCTCCCAAATATCAATCATTTTAAATACGTCAACCCAACTCATTTATAGGGCTCGTATCACGTCAAATGAGTAATAAAATCAAGTTACATCACTGCCATTAATTATTTTTAGTTTAATCATTTGCCTAAATAGCTAGATTAGCAAGTTTGGGTCTCAATTTATCTCAAAGTTTTTACGACCACTGTTTATTAAGACTACTTTTATAAGAGCTAGAATTAGCGTTATAAAAACTGGGCTAACCTTAAAGGGATGAGTTAATCGGTTTGTGGCTTTGTTGAATGTCGTGAGAGGGTAGAATGAGAAAGTGCCGGTGGTTAGTTTTAGTGATCTGTTTTCTATTTACTGGGTGCGGGACCAAGTTCGCCTATAACAATATAGGTTGGTTTGTCGTTAGCTATATAGAAGATTTTGTTTCCCTCTCAAATAGCCAAGAATCAGAGCTTGAAGAGCGATTAGATATATTACAAAAATGGCATAAAGAAACTCAGCTACCTCTGTACATCTCGCAATTAGAAGCGATTCAAAACGTAGATCGGTCGGATATGAATCCCGCTTTTATTGTGGGCCAAAGTGAACAAACGAAAGAGCATATTCGCACAATCGTCAATAAGTTCGCTCCAGATATTTACGCCTTGAGTATGCAGCTTAGCCCTAAGCAAGACAGGGAGTTTTTAAAGAACTTTCGTGAAAAGCAGCAAGACTATTATGAAGAAAGGTTGTCGTTGAACGATGCCGATTCGAGAGAGCGATACCGAAGCAGAATAGAAGAGCGCGCAGAACGGTGGTTAGGTTCAGTATCGAAAGAACAAAAACAGATTATTTTGGCTTGGTCTAAAGAGTGGGTAAATACCAATAGCAGTTGGCGACAATATCAAAACAACACCTATCAAGAGCTAACGACGCTGATGGCAAAGAAGAGCGATCTGCATATTGCTCAGCCGATTATCATGAAGTTGCTTTTAAACAATGAAGCTTATTATCCTGATGAACTTGAGTCACAACTCAACCAAAATATGGAAACATCAGCCAAGTTTTTAGTAGATATCGCCGCGACCAGCAGTAACAAGCAGTGGGCGTATTTTATGAATGAATTAGAAAGCCTCAAAGGAACGTTGAAGTCATTGCAAGAGTAGAGCGTCCCTTTTAAAGGCTAGCGGTTATTGTCGAGCTAGCCTTTCATCCCACTTTAAGGTGAATTTCGGAACCTAACCCCTGTTGCTCATCAGTAGTTTTGGAATCGAACCTTTGGCTGTCCTAGATATTTTCTGCATCAGTTGAAAGCTTGGCTGTTGAATGCCGTGATCACTTTGCAATTCATCAATCATCAATAACCACAACCTTGCTGTCATTTCTGAATCGGCTAACGCTCTGTGGAAAGTACCGTCGTTGTCGATATTTTTGAAACGCACAAGGTCGCCTAGCTTATGAGTTGGTGCGTCTTGGATTAGACGACGAGCTATCAACATTGAGCAAGCGAACTGTCCATTGTAATCGCGACCAATATTATCTAATTCCGCATCAAGAAAGCGCTTATCAAATGAGGCATTGTGAGCGACAAGTTGGCTGTCTTGAATGAAGTCTGCAAACTCATCCATCACTTCACTACAACTGGCCGCTGTGCTTAACATACGGTTACTGATTCCGGTATAACCTTCAATGAATCCACTCACACGAAATCCCGGGTTCATGAGCTGCTGGAAGGTGTCGACGACTTCGCCGTTAACGAGTTTAACCGCACCGATCTCAATCGCTCGGTCGCCCATATTTGGTGATAAGCCTGTGGTCTCGAAATCGAGAACGATAACGGAATCTGCGGAGTTTGGAGCCATCGTGTTTCCTAATTGCTGTTTGGTAGTATCGCTTTGTATGGGGCGTTTGGTGTTGCTATGGGTAAATCAGTTATTTGCTATTGCTGATAGTAAGTTCAGTGTAACCCGTCGAATCGTCATGCTCTCTGTTGAAGGTCAAGGTATCGTAGCGGTGAACAATCAATTCAGCCGTGGTCGCGATAATCGTCCCTTCAAGCAAATGCCCACCAATTACATTGCCATTCTCATCAGCAACGGAGATATGAATATGCTGGTGGTTTGGGGTTAGCGTTGCCATCACCGACACAATTTCGAACGGAGCTTGAACTAGCTTGGTGTTGTTGGCATTAGCTAAGCGAATATTGAGTTGAGAAACACATCCGACACAAGACGCAATAGAGCCCGCGGAGATATTGTGCGCTGTCACTAGCCTCTGGATCTCTAGCTTTAGGTCTTGGCCGCGGGTTAATCTCGTTGCGATAGGAGTGATCATCTTATTGCCTCAACGTTATATGTATTTCAAAGAACAAAACGAAGCCACATAGGGCTTCGTTTTATTTTCATTTTGGCTAACGCGACTTTTCTTTTGGTTAATGCAACTTTGCATTTTCTGTCGCTGAAATTACTTAGTCTTGTTGCTGTTCTCTTTTCTTCTTAGGAACGAAGTTCAATACTGAGATTGGCACTTCTTTGCGTGGTTCGAAACCTTCAACAACGCGACGTTCAATCAAGTGACCCAGACGCTTTTCAATAATGCACAGGTTTTTGAAGTTATCTTTTGATAGGAAAGAGATCGCTTCGCCAGATGCATCAGCACGGCCTGTACGACCAATACGGTGAACATAATCATCTGCTGGGAATGGCATGTCGTAGTTCACTACGCGGCTTAGGTTGTCGATATCGATACCACGAGCAGCAACACCCGTCGCGACTAAGTATTTTAGGCGACCTTTCTTAAAGTCAGCCAAGATTTTTTCACGAATCGCTTGGCTACGTCCACTGTGGAAAGCTTCCGCTTGAATACCACGTTTCTCAAGTTGAGCAACCAACTTAGCCGCGCCGTGCTTGGTTTCGATAAAGATAAGCGCTTGGTCCCAGTTACCTTCGGTAATCATGTGGCTCAATAGTGCTGACTTACGGTCTTTATCTACGGTAACTAACCATTGCTCAATGTTCGCTTTAGACGCATCTGTCTTGGCAATCGAAATCTCTTCCGCTTCGCTGATAGCACTTTTCGCTAGCGCGCGCACTGGCGTTGAAAGCGTTGCTGAGAACAGTAGATTTTGGATGTCTTGTGGTAGACGCGCGATGATCTTGTTGATGTCTTCAATGAAACCCATGTCTAGCATGCGGTCAGCTTCATCTAGAACCAGAACTTCCACTTCATCAAAGTGAACGGCACGTTGTCCGTACATGTCGATCAAACGACCTGGTGTTGCCACAAGAATATCCACGCCTTCAATAAGACGATCTTTCTGGTGTTGGTAAGACACACCACCGTACATCGCTAGTGATGTTAGGTTTAGGAACTTCGCGTACTTAGTGATGTTCTGTTCAACCTGAACTGCCAGCTCACGCGTTGGTGTCAGGATAACTGCGCGGATACGTTTTTTACGCTGCGTTTCACCTTTGCTTAGCATTTCTAAGATAGGGAGAACAAAGCTCGCAGTTTTACCTGTACCTGTTTGTGCTGCAGCAATAAGGTTCTTACCAGAAAGAACAATCGGAATTGCTTTTTCTTGAATAGAGGTTGGCTTTTCATAGCCTTGTTTTGCAACGGCTTTAACAATAGGTGAGCTTAATCCAAGCTTGGAAAATGGCATAAGTTTCTCGGTATGATTTGGCTAAATAGCGATGGAAAGGTTCAACAATCTTATATGAGGATAAGATTAATGGCTGCATTCTACCATGTTGCTTGTGTACCGCTAGTAACATGCACATAAAAAAATCCAGTGTCGACAAGACACTGGATTTTCAGTTTTGGGTGTTCGCTATTTAGCTTGGGTTTATCGAAAGCGTTTAAGCGATCTCAATCTTCTCAGCTTGGTTCTGCTCTACCATTGACAGTGCAAGTGCTTCCGCAACCTTAATACCATCGATACCAGCAGACAGGATGCCGCCTGCGTAGCCTGCGCCTTCACCTGCAGGGAAGAAGCCCTTAAGGTTGATGCTTTGGTAGTCTTTACCACGCTTGATACATACAGGAGAAGACGTACGAGTCTCAACACCTGTTAGTAGGCCGTCTGGTGTAGAGAAACCTTTGATTTTTTTCTCGAACGCTGGGATTGCTTCACGAATCGCTTCGATAGCAAAATCAGGCAGCGCTTTTGAAATGTCTGTTAGATGGATACCCGGTGTGAAAGACGGTTGTACTTCACCGATTGCACTTGGATCGCGACCTTTCAGGAAGTCACCGATTTTCTGTGCAGGTGCATCGTAGTTTTCGCCGCCAAGAACATAAGCACCGCTTTCTAGTTCACGTTGTAAACGGATACCAGCCAGTGCGTCACCTGGGTAATCGCGTTCTGGGTCGATACCAACTACGATCGCGCTGTTTGCGTTACGCTCTGCACGAGAGTATTGGCTCATGCCGTTTGTTACTACGCGGCCTTCTTCAGACGTTGCAGCAACCACAGTACCACCTGGGCACATACAGAAGCTGTATACAGTGCGGCCATTCTTACAGTGGTGAACCAGCTTGTAGTCCGCCGCACCTAGAATTGGGTTGCCTGCGTTTTTACCGAAACGAGCTTCATCGATCATCGATTGCTTGTGTTCGATACGGAAACCAACAGAGAAAGGCTTCGCTTCCATGTAAACGCCACGATCGTACAGCATTTCAAACGTGTCACGAGCACTGTGGCCAACAGCCAATACCACGTGACGAGATTTGATCTCTTCACCGTTAGAAAGCGTTAGGCCAGTGATTTGACCGTCTTCCATGTGAACGTCGTCTACACGAGTGCTGAAGCGGATTTCGCCACCTAGTTCAATGATAGAAGCACGCATCTTTTCGATCATGGTAACCAGTTTGAAGGTACCGATGTGCGGCTTGCTTACGTATAGAATTTCTTCTGGTGCGCCAGCTGCAACGAACTCTTCGATTACTTTACGGCCGTAGTGTTTTGGATCTTTAACTTGGCTGTACAGCTTACCGTCAGAGAAGGTACCTGCACCGCCTTCACCAAACTGCACGTTTGACTCTGTGTTCAGTGTACGTTTACGCCAGAAACCAAAGGTATCTTTTGTACGTTCACGAACTTCTTTACCACGTTCAACGATGATTGGGTTGAAGCCCATTTGAGCAAGTACTAGGCCAGCGAACAGACCACAAGGGCCAAAACCGATAACCACAGGGCGCTCAGTTTGGTTCTCAACCGCTTTAGCAACAAACTTGTACTCCATATCAGGAGTCACTTTTACGTGCGGGTCGCTGATGAATTGTTCTAACAACTCAGCTTCGTTTTCAACGAGAACATCAAGCGTGTAGATAAGTAAGATCTTTGATTTCTTACGAGCATCGTAGCCACGTTTAAAGATATTAAAAGAGAGTACCTGATCAGAGTTAATACCAAGTTTCGCTTCAATAGCGTCTTGAATAGCAGACTCTTCATGGTCTAGTGGGAGTTTAATTTCGGTTAAACGTATCATTTCGATGTCTCGTTTTTTATAGGTGTCTTAGCTAGATCGTTTATTAGTACAGAGTTTGATGAAAACGCTGATGCTCAAAGAAACGATAAGCTCACAATGGCGCGCATTTTACGAGAAATTGATTTATCTGTCATACTAATTTGGAAACATGGAGCAAATAGACACGATATTAGAGCCGTATGATGTTGAATTTTGCTTTGGGATGAGTATTATCCCCATTCTTCAATTTTGACTAACTTATAGAGCAGAGCATCATGGCATTTGTCGTAGGCGATAATTGTATTCAATGTAAATACACAGACTGTGTGGCAGTGTGCCCCGCAGATGCGTTCCATGAAGGCCCAAATTTCATGGTAATCAACCCAATCGAATGTATTGATTGTGGTTTATGTGTACCTGAATGTGATGCTCAAGCGATCTTCCAAGAAGATGAACTGCCTGAAGATCAAAAGATTTTCATTGAAGTGAACGCAGAACTTGCTGAGATTTGGCCTGTGCAAACAGAAGTAAAACCAGCGATGGATGATGCGGAAAAGTGGAATGGTGTGCCTGATAAGTTGGCAATGCTAGAAAAGTAATTGTTGAAAAGAACTTAGATAAAAAGGCGTACTGATTTAATCAATACGCCTTTTTTAATATTTGAACATTGTCGACTGGATCGTTAGCTTATGAGACCTAGCTGTGCTGACGACGCATGTTGTCGAGAATGATGCCAGTCGCCATTGCCACGTTCAAAGACTCTGCGCCACCGAATGCTGGAATCGTAATCTTATCTGTCACGTATTTAGCGGCGTGTTCACGGATGCCGTGAGACTCACTGCCCATCAATAAAATGCCGTTAGCAGTAAACTCAGTCTTATGAACACTTTCGCCTTCTAAGAAAGCACCGTAAACCGGTAGGTTCGCTTGCTCTAAGTAAGCTGGTAAGTCTGTTTGGCTTACGTGTACGCGGCCAAAGCTGCCCATAGTCGCGCTGATCGTTTTAGGGTTGTATGGGTCTGCGCAATCGCTGCTCGCAACGATATGCTTGATGCCGTACCAGTCTGCTACGCGAATAATTGTACCTAGGTTGCCAGGGTCTGAAACGCCATCAAGCGCAATCATCAGTCCTGTTGCTTCTGGTAGTTCAAACGTTGGGATCTCAACAACCGCAATCGCTGCGTTGTTACTGACCAAAGTGCTCGCTTTGGTTAGATCATCCAGCGAGGCTTCAACACAATCAAACTCAATCAGTGAAGCATGATTTTCAGATAAGAAATCAGCGGTAGCAAAGACATTCTTCACCACTAAGTCACTATTGAACAGCTCAAGAACGTTCTTTTCACCTTGAACTAGAAACAGGCCGTGGGCTTTACGTTGTTTCTTTTGACCCAAAGCACGAAGGAGTTTTAATTGGTTTTTTGAAATCATGTTTTTATCCTAGATATAAGCCCGCGCATTATAGAGCAAAGGTTAGCGAACCAAAAGCGTGATGACTCAATGCGATCTACATAAAAAGCAAAAGCAACTCACTTAAAAAAGAAAAGCGCACTAAATAGCGCGCTCTTATGGGATTTACTCACCTAAGTTAAGCTGAACTGACAGCCTAATACGGAGCAGGGTAGCGCTTAAAGACTGTGTTGATATCAGTCAGGATCTCTTCTGATAACGGTTTACTGAAAGCGGCTACGTTCTCTTTTAGCTGCTCCATGGTCGTTGCACCAATGATAGTGGACGTCACCCCATCAACTTGATTACACCAAGCCAATGCCAGTTGGCTTGGAGTGAACCCGTGAGCATTCGCCACTTCAACATAGCCTTTAACCGCTTCATTGGCAGATTCAGTATCACGAAAAATGCCTTTACGTTGCATGTAAGTCCAACGGCTGCCTTCCGGTCTTGCGCCATCGATGTACTTTCCACTCAACATGCCTGCAGCTAAAGGTGACCATGGCAGGTAAGCGACATCTTCATGCACACAGTTCTCAATCAGATATGGCCAGTCTTTTGCGTGCAGCAAGCTAAATTCATTCTGAATCGAAACCATACGTGGCAAATCGTGTTTTTCACTCAGCTTGAGGTATGTGTTAATGCCCCAAGTAGAATCATCTGAAAGCCCGACATGGCGAATTTTCCCCGCCTTAATGCAGCTTGCCAGTGCTTGTAGGATTTCCAACATCTCAGCTTCATGCTGCTTTCGGTCAATATCACTGAATCGAATGTGATTCGGGAAATGCTTACCAAAGTGAGGCGTTGTACGATTTGGCCAATGAAGTTGGTAAAGGTCGATATAGTCTGTTTGTAGGCGTTTTAATGATGCGTCAACGGCTGCGATCACCGCTTCACCCGTTATCGGGCCGCCATCTCGAACCCAAGGAAGCCCTGGCCCGGCAATTTTGCTCGCAATGATCAACTCTTGTCGACGCTGTGGGTTACGCGATAACCAGTTACCAATGATCGCTTCTGTTTTTCCGTAGGTATCTGGAGAAGGTGGAACCGCGTACATCTCTGCAGTATCGATAAAGTTAATACCTTGGCTTAATGCGTATTCGATCTGTTGGTCGGCTTGCTGCTGCGTATTTTGTAGCCCCCAAGTCATGCTGCCAAGACAGATACGGGAAACGGGAATTTGACTACTTCCTAGCTTTGAATATTCCATTGAATTCGGGGTTCCTGTGGTTAGGTTCTCTGGTACTCGCATTATAGTTTTGAAAAGAGGGCGAGTGAGGAATGAAAACGAATATGAATTATTAGCACAAAATGACACGACAAGGTATGGCATCGGGGAGTTTAGTGAGTCATTTCTCAGCGCTGCAAGCTAGTGTGTGCAATGCGTGAAAATACATTCGCGAGAAACTATGAGCCAATTGGTGATCGAGAAGTGAAGAACAACAAGCAATGAGCGAAGGTTTAATGTTCAGCTTGTTTGGGAGTGGGGGAGAGGAGAACAGATCAAAAATAAAAAAAGCTCTACCGGATAGAGCGTAGAGCTTTTTTATAGGGGTCTTAATAGTGCTAGGTATTCATTGAGTTACGAGGTCGCGTTTGTGTCTAATCCACCCTGGATCTGCGCCTGTCTTAGAGCTTCCTGCCTTTGAACTTCTTTCTCAGTTAATACTGGTTGAAGTGTTTCCTCAGAGGCTTGAGGAGAGAAAATGAAATATTTATTAATCGTCATAACAGTGTCTCCGTGTAACGTATGACAGATTTTGCATCAAGGATAAACTGTGATCATCATCCACTTTGTACTTTTTTTGGGCTGAGAGCGAAGGGCGTAGAATGCGTACAAAGCGATCGCTTATCATCCGTATGCAATATTGGAACTGACGAAACCCTCTGTTTTTAAGTATAGGAAGCTCCTCTAATTTCGTACAATAATGATTTAGAGCAATTACATAGATGGTCAGGGGCGTAAGATGAAAAACCTCGCTGCTGACTCTGTGTTGTGATCACCAAGCGATT
>NZ_JBFRPB010000098.1:0-551 GCF_041471785.1 Vibrio sp. 10N.261.51.C6
AACGGTGACATCGATATCAGCTTCGATATCTCAGATGGCACCAATACCGTTCAAGCTTCAGCAGACCTGACGGTTAACCCAGTAAATGATTTACCTGTTCCACAAGACCAACAATTCAGTGTTGAAGAAGACGGCACGTTAATCTTCACTGATGCAGACCTATTAACAGGCGCAACGGACATTGAAGGTGACAACCTAACGGTTGAAGGTGTGACCTACGATGGTGGCGACGGTATCCTGACCGACAACGGCAACGGGACTTACACCTTTGCGCCAAACGAAAACTTCAATGGCGACGTAAACTTCGGCTTCGATGTATCTGACGGCACCGATACGGTGTCAGCAAACATCGATGTGAGTGTAACTGCCGTTGATGATGCACCTGTGTCAGGCGATTTAGCGTACTCAATCGATGAAGATGGTTCTATCCGTCTAAGCCAAGAGCAACTGTTATCACAAGCATCTGATGTTGAAGGCGATGACCTGACTGCTAGCGGCCTAACGGTTGGCGGTGATGCAACCGTTGTAGCTAACGATGACGGCAGTTTCAC
>NZ_JBFRPB010000098.1:1335-1751 GCF_041471785.1 Vibrio sp. 10N.261.51.C6
TTCGATATCTCAGATGGCACTAATACGGTTCAAGCTTCTGCAGACCTAACCGTTAACCCAGTTAATGACCTGCCAGTACCTCAAGATCAACAGTTCAGCGTTGAAGAAGACGGCACGTTAATCTTTACTGATGCCGACCTGTTAACAGGCGCTACCGACATTGAAGGTGATAACCTAACGGTTGAAGGTGTGACCTACGATGGTGGCGACGGTATTCTTACTGATAACGGTAATGGTACGTACACCTTTGCTCCGAATGAAAACTTCAATGGCGACGTAAACTTCGGTTTTGATGTGTCTGACGGCACCGATACAGTCTCTGCAAACATCGACGTGAGCGTTACGGCAGTTGATGATGCACCTGTGTCAGGCGACCTAGCGTACTCAATCGACGAAGACGGTTCGATTCGTCTAAG
>NZ_JBFRPB010000099.1:0-386 GCF_041471785.1 Vibrio sp. 10N.261.51.C6
GTTTATGCGGTAGACAGTGACGGCGATGATTCACTGATGTCTCCGTTAAATGTCACTATCGGTGATGATGTTCAAATCATGCAAGATATTGCGTTAGATATCGTCGAGCCCAATCTTGCAGATGGTACGGTAACAACTAACACCATTGATGTGATGCCAAATCAGAGTGCTGATGGCGCGACGATCACTCAGTTTACTTATGACGGTCAACTACGAACCCTTGATCAGAATGACAATGGTGAACAGCAATTCAGTTTTACTGAAGGCGAACTATTCATCACGCTTCAAGGCGAAGTGCGCTTTGAGCCCAACCGCAATCTCGACCACACGCTGAACGAAGACATTGTGAAATCAATCGTGGTGACATCTAGTGACTCCGATAACGA
>NZ_JBFRPB010000100.1:0-8963 GCF_041471785.1 Vibrio sp. 10N.261.51.C6
TGTGTATAAGAGACAGCCCTTGTGGAGGCTTTTTGCGTTTAGGAGTCTCGCTTTTCTCTACCAAACTAAGTGTCCGCAAATCTAAGCATTCGTAAAAGTTTGGTTTTCGTTATCAGACATCGAACCATGGATGTGGTATTGATAGCACAACATTATAAGACGACGTCAGTGGAGAGTTTGTATGTCACAGCCTTTTTCAATTGCCATTCATGGTGGTGCAGGAACCATCTTGCGCGAGCAAATGAGCTATGAATTAAAAGCGGGTATTACCGAGGCTTTGGAAAAATCGGTTTTGGCTGGTTATCAAATATTGCAATCGGGTGGTGATGCTCTGGATGCGGTAGTGGCATCGGTTAAGGTGATGGAAGACAGCCCGCACTTTAATGCCGGTAAGGGCTCTGTTTTAACGCATGATGAATTTGTTGAGATGGATGCTTCTGTGATGCACGGCCGCGAAATGGATGCGGGTGCTATTGCAGGCGTTCGCCATATCAAAAATCCAATTGAACTTGCGCGTGATGTGATGCTGAAAAGCGACCATGTGTTGCTGATTGGTGAAGGTGCCGAGAAGTTTGCGTTTGAGCATGAGTACACCTTTACCGAGCAAGACTACTTCTTTACTGAGCGTCGCTATGACCAACTTCAGTCGATGAAAGAGAAAGGCATCTTTGCTCTGTCTGAAGCGAAATATGATCAGCAGCAAGCTGAGAAATACCCCGACGACAAAAAGTACGGCACGGTCGGTGCAGTAGCATTAGATCAAGCGGGTAACTTAGCAGCAGCAACCAGTACCGGTGGCGTGACCAATAAGAAATACGGCCGTGTGGGTGATTCTCCGATTATTGGGGCGGGAACCATCGCTGAAAATGGCAACGTTGCCGTCTCAACAACCGGGATGGGGGAGTTCTTCCTACGTAAAATGGTCGCCAGTGATGTCGCAGCACGAATGCGTTATCTGAAAGAAGATGTACACACCGCTTGTGAAACTATCATTCAAGGTGAATTGAAAACCATGGGTGGAGAAGGTGGCTTGATCGCTATCGATGGCCAAGGCGATATACATTTTGGTATGAACAGCTCAGGAATGTATCGTGCAAGCGTTGATACTCAAGGTCGTGTTGAAGTGAAGATTTATGCCGACGACTAAGTTGGTATCGGCTTAATTGGCTTTAGCTTATTCACTGAGATGAAATAAACAAAAGGGCGACAGATAAGTATCTGTCGCCCTTTTAGTTTTCTATGTCCCGTCCTGAAATGTGTTTACACATTGAGGACGAGAAACTAACGATATGCGTCGTTAGATTTAATTGGTTATTTTGAACCGCACTTAATAGTGTGGAGGTGGCGTCTCTTCTGATGCGTCAGCTAGATTAGAGCCATCCATATTTTTTACTTTGCCAACCACGAACTTCATCTGATCTTGCATTCTCGTGATTAACATTTGTTGTTGGCTAAGCGCTTCATTGAGTTCTTCAATGGTCTGTTCTTGGAAAGCTAGCTGACACTCTAGGTCATTTACGCGGCTTTCTAGTTGTTCAACTCGCTTTTCTGTCATCGTTCTTAATCCACATTCCAAGCTTGGGCAATGCCCGCAGAGGTGCCCGATATCACACGGTTCTTATCATCAAAGGCTGCATCATACACTACCGCACGAGGAGGGCGAGCATCTTTTAGTGGCTCAGCATCGTGGCGAGAAATTCGTTTGCCATCCTGAGTATTCCACACACTCACTTGGCTGGATGGCGTGCCCGTCACCAACATGCTGCCGTCATCAGAAAAACGAGCACTCGAAAAAATCAACTGTCGAGACCAGCTTTGCAATTGCGCTTGAGGTTCGCCCGTTTCAAGATCCCAAATCATCGCTTGATTGCCGCCATCAGAGGTAAAAGCCAGCTCGCCATCGCGTTGTAGCGCGACTCGTACTACTCTTTGTTCATGCTCAAAGGTGCGTAATACCAAGCCTGACTCGGTATCCCACAGGTAGGCTTTATAGTCGTTGCCACCTGATAATGCGTAGCGACCATTGGAAGAAAGGGAAACAGAATTAACTTTTTCTCGGTGAGCAAGGAACTCAAGACGGCGTCCGGTGACTAAGTCCACATAGATGGCTTTTCCATTAGAAAGGCCAAGCAATACTTTTTCACCATTGCTAGAGATATCGACATCGCGAATCAAGCCGTCGGAGATAGACCAGAGCCCTTGTGCTTGAGTCCAAGATAGGTCCCAAACGGCGAAGTTCATCTGGCTAGCGGTAATGGCAAAACGGCCATTGTCCGAGATACGGATACGCGATACTTGGTTTTCTAACTGGTCTTGTGGACCAAGCTGAGCCAACTCTTGGTCTTCGGCGAGGTCCCAAAGGAGCAGTTGCTTTTGCTGAGAGTAGAGCAGGGCGAAGCGTCCATCTCTGCTGAGTGCAAAGCTGGTGGCACCATTGGGCTCAATTTCCCAACGCTGCTCATCATCTTGGAAGAAAAAGCAACCATTTAACAAGGTGATGACAATTGTACATAGCAATGAGTGGAAAAATATTCGCATCACATCTAATAATCCGGTTTGTGTCGAAAGACATATGACTAGTATATTGTTATAACTAACGTATTCACACCAATCTAATCATTAGATTTGTGCACAATAACCAATGGCTTGGCCATTAATTGGAGAATTCAATGAAATCAGTTTTAAAAGTATCACTGCTTGCCGCAACGGTTATGCTAGCAGTTGGTTGTCAGAAAGAAGAACCAAAGGCAGAAGCTCCACAGGTTGAAGAAGTTAAAGTTGAAGCAGTAAACTTTAAAACAGAAGACGACAAAGCGGCATACGCAATCGGCGTATCTTTCGCTAACTACCTAAGCACAAGCATTGATAAGCCAAGCGAGCTAGGTATTAACCTAGACAAAGATATGGTTCTTCAAGGTATCGAAGACGTATTCGCAGAGAAAACTGCACTGAACGAAGAAGAAACTCGCGCAGCTCTTGAAGCTCTAGACAAGCGTGTTGCTGAAACGATGCAAGCACAAGCGGCAGAGAAATCAGCTGAAACTAAGAAAGCAGGTGATGACTTCCGCGCTGAGTTCGCTAAAACTGAAGGCGTTAAGCAAACTGAATCTGGTCTACTTTACCAAGTAATGACTGCTGGTGAAGGCGCTTCTCCAAAAGACACTGATACCGTTCAAGTACACTACAAAGGTACGCTAACAGACGGTACTCAGTTCGACAGCTCTTACGATCGTGGCGAACCAGCAACATTCCCACTAAACCGCGTAATCCCAGGCTGGACTGAAGGCGTACAACTGATGCAAGTTGGTTCTAAGTACAAGTTCGTTATCCCGCCAGAGCTAGCATACGGTGAGCAAGACACACCGACTATCCCAGCTAACTCAACGCTAGTATTCGAAGTAGAACTACTAAACATCGATAACGCTGAAGCAGCTCCTGCACAGTAATATCGGTTAAAAGCCTCGTACTAAAATACGTTGATTGAATAAAAAGCCTAACTTTGAGTTAGGCTTTTTTTATGATTTGAAGATGAGTATTTGATTTTTAAACTTGTTCTAAATCACTAGTTGCAATGTTAGCTAGGTGTGCAATTAAAATTTTCTGATAAACTTACATAAATTTGTTGATTTTTCACACGAAGGTAAGGAATAAGTGACTACTACAGAAACAGTCAATGCAGATGTGTTACTTGAAATGGAATCAGTCCACGTTATGCCATTCAGTGAACACGATAAAATCATTCTAAGATCTTATGAGGCCGTTGTTGACGGTATTGCGAGCCTTATTGGTCCGTTTTGTGAAATCGTTTTGCACTCTTTAGAAGACCTCAATACTTCTGCGATTAAAATTGCCAACGGCGAAAATACAGGTCGTCAGGTTGGCTCGCCGATCACCGATCTTGCATTGAAGATGCTAAAAGATATTGAAGGTTCTAAGCGTAACTTCTCACGTTCATACTTCACTCGCGCTAAAGGCGGAGTGTTGATGAAGTCGATCACGGTTGCTATCCGCAACGGTGAAGACCGAGTGATTGGCCTACTGTGTATTAACGTGAATCTAGACGCGCCATTCTCACAAGTGCTGCAATCGTTCATGCCTACACAAGACGCAGACGAAGCCGCATCATCGGTTAACTTCGCTAGTGACGTTGAAGAACTTGTCGACCAAACGGTTGAACGCACCATTGAAGAAATTAACGCTGACAAATCGGTATCGAACAATACTAAGAACCGTCAGATCGTGATGGAGCTGTACGACAAAGGTATTTTCGATATTAAAGACGCGATCAACCGCGTTGCTGAGCGACTGAACATCTCTAAGCACACCGTGTACCTATACATCCGCCAACGTAAAACAGAGGATGAAGAGGGTTGCTAAGCTATACACTCCTAGTGAATGGGCCAGTTTATGGCTCACAGTCAGCAAGAAGTGCCTACCAGTTTGCCGTGGCTCTGATTAAACAGGGCCACAAACTTCACAGTGTGTTCTTCTATCAAGATGGCGTCAGTAACGGCTCAGACCTTACCGTACCGGCTAACGATGAATTTGATTTAGCTTCTGCTTGGCAAAAGCTGGCTGATGAACACGATGTTAGCCTTGAAACCTGTGTGGCAGCTGCGCTAAGACGCGGAGTGATTAGCTCTGAAGAAGCAGAGCAACATCAACTAAGTGCCTCTAACCTAGCCACTGGATTTACTCAAGCCGGATTAGGAAGCTTATCGGAAGCGCTACTAACGCAAGATAGGGTTGTGCAGTTTTGAGAAAGTTAGCCTTTATATTTAACAGTTTCCCTCATACGACCGCTGCGGGTAGAGAAGGGTTAGACGCCCTGCTTGCTGCGTCCGCATATAGTGAAGACATTGCCGTGTTCTTTGTTGGCGATGGCGTGACACAGCTTCTCAAAGCGCAGCAGCCCGACGAAACACTATCGCGTGACTACATCTCTGCATTCAAACTTATGGACCTGTACGACATCGAACAGGTGTATGTGTGTCAGCGTAGTCTGAGTCAGTTTGGTCTTTCAGCAGACAACCTGCTGATCGATGTGACCACCGTTGAAGCCGACGAGTTAACGCAGAAGTTAGCTCAGTGCCAACAGATACTGACTTTCTAGGGGACGCTATGCTTCATATTGTAAAATCAGTCGACAAACTTAAACTCGCATTGACCTATTCTCAGCCGCAAGATCAGTATCTTTTGGTGGAAGATGCGGTGTATGTTTGCCTTCCCAATCATGAGTTATTCACTCAAATCTGCGCAGTAGAGCAGGTGTCGGTGTTAAAACCAGATCTCGATAGCCGAGGTTTACAACTACTTGTCTCAAGTACCATTGATCAAGTTGACTTCGATGGCTTCGTTAAACTGACGGTTTTGAACGACAAATCAGTCACTTGGTAGCTGTGTTTTATCAGTTTGGTTAAAAGTAGACCATCCTGAGCTCTAGACGGCTAAAAAAGATCTGTATATTTCTTGACACACCTCCCACTGCTGAATAGAATTTTGCGTCCCTAATTACGACTTGTGATTAGGGATAGATTTTTCACAAAGCTTACTTTCAAGTAAATTTCAGGAGCTAGTTAATGGCAACTATTAACCAGTTGGTTCGCAAACCTCGTGTAAAGCAAGTTGTTAAAAGCAACGTGCCTGCACTAGAAGCGTGCCCACAAAAACGTGGTGTATGTACTCGTGTTTACACTACTACACCTAAAAAACCTAACTCGGCACTACGTAAAGTATGTCGTGTACGTCTAACTAACGGTTTCGAAGTAACTTCGTACATCGGCGGTGAAGGCCACAACCTACAAGAGCACAGTGTTGTACTAATCCGTGGCGGTCGTGTAAAAGACCTTCCGGGTGTTCGTTACCACACTGTTCGCGGCGCACTTGACTGTGCTGGCGTTAACGACCGTAAACAAGGTCGTTCTAAGTACGGTGTGAAACGTCCTAAGTCTTAATTGATTCTCTTTTTTAAAAAGAAATCGTTAAGTAAGGCCAAACACTATTTTATTTATTATTCTGAAAAGTTTTGGAAAAAACCTGAAGAAGACAACGGAGAATATCCATGCCACGTCGTCGCGTAATAGGTCAGCGTAAGATCCTTCCAGATCCTAAGTTCAAATCTGAATTGCTGGCAAAATTCGTTAACATCCTTATGGTTGACGGAAAGAAATCTACTGCAGAAAAAATCGTTTACACTGCACTAGATTCAATGGCTGAGAAGTCTGGTAAAGACCACTTAGCTGTATTTGAAGAAGCTCTTGAAAATGTTCGCCCAGCGGTAGAAGTTAAATCTCGCCGTGTAGGTGGTTCAACTTACCAAGTACCTGTAGAAGTTCGTCCGGTTCGCCGTAACGCTCTTGCTATGCGTTGGGTAGTTGAAGCTGCGCGTAAGCGTGGTGAAAAATCTATGGCTCAACGCCTAGCTGCTGAAATGCTAGACGCGTCTGAGAACAAAGGTACTGCGGTTAAGAAACGTGAAGACGTTCACCGCATGGCTGACGCAAACAAAGCGTTCGCACATTACCGTTGGTAATACCTTTTTAGTGCTGCAAGGTTCCTTGCAGCACTTCTTTAGTTCCTATGCTTATGCTAGGAACTATTGCTATTTCTAGGGCAAGCAATTTTTAGCGAAGCATCGCTTTTAACGCCTAACCTAGACATAGCAATAGTCCCTAAGTCTCTAATAAGAGGATTCAACCGTGGCTCGTAAAACTCCTATAGAGCAATACCGTAATATCGGTATCGTTGCTCACGTAGATGCAGGTAAAACAACCACAAGTGAACGTATTCTGTTCTATACCGGTCTTTCTCACAAAATCGGCGAAGTTCACGATGGTGCAGCAACCATGGACTGGATGGAGCAAGAGCAAGAGCGCGGTATTACGATCACTTCAGCAGCAACCACTACGTTTTGGCGTGGTATGGAAGCTCAGTTCTCGGACCACCGTATTAACATCATCGACACTCCTGGACACGTTGACTTCACAATCGAAGTAGAACGTTCTCTGCGTGTGCTTGATGGTGCAGTTGTTGTGTTCTGTGGCTCATCTGGTGTTGAACCTCAGTCAGAGACAGTATGGCGTCAAGCTGATAAGTACCAAGTTCCACGTATGGTTTTCGTTAATAAAATGGACCGTACCGGCGCTGACTTCTTGCGCGTAGTTGAACAGATCAAGGACCGCTTAGGCGCAACTCCTGTTCCAATTCAACTGAACATTGGTGCTGAAGAAAACTTCCAAGGCGTTGTCGATCTTATCAAGATGAAGGCAATTAACTGGAACGAAGCTGACCAAGGCATGACTTTCACGTACGAAGATATTCCTGCAGACATGCAAGAAATGGCTGAAGAATATCGTACAGAACTTGTTGAAGCTGCTGCAGAAGCAAATGAAGAGCTGATGGATAAGTACCTTGAAGAAGGTGAACTAACAGAAGCTGAAATCAAACAAGGTCTTCGTACTCGTACCCTTAATAATGAAATCGTACTTGCTACTTGTGGTAGTGCATTCAAAAACAAAGGTGTACAAGCTGTTCTAGATGCAGTTGTTGATTTCCTTCCTTCTCCAGTCGATGTGCCTGCAATTAAAGGTATCGATGAAGATGAGAACGAAGCAGAGCGTCACGCAGACGACAAAGAACCGTTCTCAGCGCTAGCATTTAAGATTGCAACAGACCCATTCGTTGGTACTTTAACTTTCATCCGTGTTTACTCTGGTGTTGTTGAAAGCGGTAAAACAGCTTATAACTCTGTGAAGAAACAACGTGAACGCTTAGGTCGCATTGTTCAAATGCACTCAAACAAGCGAGAAGAAGTAAAAGAAGTACGAGCAGGTGACATCGCAGCCATCATTGGCCTGAAAGATGTGACTACTGGTGAAACCCTTTGTGACCAGAACCATAAGATTGTTCTTGAGCGCATGGAGTTCCCAGACCCAGTTATTCAGATCGTTGTAGAGCCAAGCTCTCAAGCTGATCAAGATAAAATGACTATCGCTCTAGGTAAACTAGCAGCGGAAGACCCATCGTTCCGCGTTGATATGGATGCGGAAACTGGCCAGACTCTGATTTCTGGTATGGGTGAACTACACTTAGATATCATCGTTGACCGTATGAAGCGCGAATTTAGCGTGAACTGCAACGTTGGTAACCCGCAAGTGGCTTACCGTGAGACTATTCGTGGTACAGCGAAAGCGGAAGGTAAATTTATCCGTGAACATGGTGGTAAAGGTCAGTACGGTCACGTATGGCTGAAACTAGAACCATCAGAAGCTGGCGAAGGCTTTGTCTTTGTGGATGAAATTGCCAATGGTATCGTACCGAAAGAGTTTATCGCTTCAGTTGCTAAAGGCGTTGAAGAGCAGATGAACAATGGTGTGCTTGCTGGCTATCCAGTTTTGGATATCAAAGCTACACTATATGATGGTTCTTACCATGAAACAGATTCAAGTGAGATGGCGTTTACAATCGCTGCCTCTATGGCTTTCAGAACGGGTGCACTTGAAGCGCAACCGGTTCTGCTTGAGCCTATGATGAAAGTTGAAGTAACTACTCCAGAAGACTGGATGGGTGACGTTGTTGGCGATATTAACCGTCGTCGCGGCATCATCGAAGGTATGGACGAGGGGACAGCTGGCCTGAAGATAATTCGTGCACAAGTTCCGTTGTCTGTCATGTTCGGTTACGCAACTGATTTACGTTCTGCGACACAAGGTCGTGCTTCTTACTCTATGGAGTTTAGTGAGTACGCTGAAGTGCCTAACAATGTTGCAAAAGCAATCATTGCAGAGCGTGGTTAAACAAAAGGAAGGCATTTTTTTTCATTTTTTGAAAGAACAATGCGTCCAAATATTGCGCTAACGAGAGTTGGCGCATAAAATAGCAATTTCTGGCGCGTCTCGCTCAATAATGAACGTGGCGAATCATAACTAGGAAGGAACACGATTGTGTCTAAAGAAAAATTTGAA
>NZ_JBFRPB010000101.1:0-443 GCF_041471785.1 Vibrio sp. 10N.261.51.C6
ATCGTTTAAATTTAGATCTCAGTCTCTTTTCTCCGTCGAACATTTCTGTTTCTATAGCGAATAAGCTTCTGACAAGAAAAGGAATTACGTCAATGCAGAATAACAAATCCATGCTTTCCATCGCGCTACTTGCTGCGTTTTCTGTACACGCTAGTGCTGACGAATGCGGAAAGATCACCATTGCAGACATGAACTGGAACTCGGCGAGCCTTATTGCTCATGTCGACCAATTCATTTTGAATAACGGCTACGGCTGTGAAGCGGACTTAATCCCCGGTGATAGCGTCCCTACGGGCACGTCAATGATTGAAAAAGGTCAACCTGATGTTGCGCCAGAGCTTTGGACTAATGGCATCAAAGAAGCGTTGGATAAGGGTGTTGCGGATAAGCGTCTACGTTACGCGGGCAAGTCTTTGGTCAACGGCGGTGAAGAAGGTTTCTGG
>NZ_JBFRPB010000102.1:0-16784 GCF_041471785.1 Vibrio sp. 10N.261.51.C6
ACTATTGGGGGTCAGTTCAACACGTTCGACTGGCTTTTTTGGGTCTTAATTGCTGAGAGTGACCATCGATTTGAATTCGAGTTAAAAAACAAAACTCAACATGATGGTGTAGAGCATGGCATCAGTATCATTTGTTGGTTGGTCAATGAATGCTCCTCTAGACTTTCTTGATTCAAAGTACTGTATTTCGCCATTTAATGAGATATTTGGTAGCACGTCATAATCAACACCGATGAGATAGCTATTGCCGTTTAAATGTTCATGATCATCAAACTGTGCGCCATAAACGACGTATGGAGTGAATAAATCTAGTCTGTAGCCCAAACTAGCGTACATCGAGGACGAGATGTCACTGATCTGTCCTTCACTTGCAAGCACCGCTTGACCTAATTCATACTCAACACCTAACGACCAAAGTTGAATGTGTTGGTTGTCTTGCTTGCTACTGAATGGAGCTGTTATCGAAGTCCCAGGGATTGTAATCGTGCCAGAAACGGTTTGATCAAAATTGGAGTCGAGGAATGACAAGTTCCAACGATAGTTTTCACCGCTCAATTGAAGATTGGCACCGAACATTCGGTTGGTTTCAAATTCCAGTTTTGTAGTCGAGTTGAAATCTACGTCATTTTTATCTTTTATGCCGATAAACGGAGTAAGTAAAAGAGTAGCTTCGTCACTGACATCGTGAGTCCAGCTCACTTTTATGCCATTGAAAGCTGTGATTCCGAGAACGCTGTTATACACCTCTGTAGGTGGCCTCGCGGTCATATAGGCTTGGCCTACATAGTAGTACTCAGAGGCAAGGAACAGTGGCAGTCGTAATCGACCAATGCTGACATCAAAGTCATTAAATTCATAACCTAAGTAAGCCCACTCTAGCTGCGGCTCACTCCAATCATATTGGGGTGGCTTGACAACTTGCACGGAAGCTTTGAATGAGTTGTAGAAGTAATCGAGTTGAACACCAAATGTGGTATCACAGTCGTAACAGCTCTCATCAGTAAAACCGCGGTTGATGATTAATGGATTATCGGTATCCGATGTTGCCCAAGACGTTGAGCCAAAGCCACTCAAGGATAAATTATCGGTAAGTTCGATATTCGCAAAAGCCGGAGAGGCCATTGAGGCACATAACACTGACGTAATTATTCTTTTCATATTATTTCTCCGAACTTATAACGTAGAGAACGTTGGCATTTTGAGGAACCGAAGAGAGTGGGGAGTAACCAATACGGTTTGGTTTGTCATCAAGCCAGTCGACTAAGCTGTCGGTTGACGCCGTTTTGATTTCTCTTGGATAACGCGCTTTTCCTGAAAAAGATAAACCAGCCCAGTGTGCATTCATTTGAGCGGCATTTTTTCCAAGCAAAAGCTGATAAAAGTCCTCTCTTTCGGCACTGTTCTCAGGCCAATCAGACAGTTCAACACGTTTGCCATTGAGGTGCTTAGTTTTCCCTCTATAGAGCTTTCGCGCTTTGTTTATTGATATCTCTTCAAATCCGGAGTCTAAAGAAAATATGGCATAATCTTCAGCGGCATGAGCGGGGCTGAGAAGAAGTAAGCTTCCTAACAACCCTATCACTGCGGGTAGCAGCGCTCTGCACGAGAGTGTTTTAATTGTTTTGATCCAATCCATTGGTTTCTCCTAACAAGTCGCACTTTCTATTTGGTGGAACAGTTTTTCTTTTCTTACGGGCTTCGCTACGTACCCATCCATTCCGGAATCAAAGCACTTTTGAATATCATCATCGATAACACTAGCGGTTAACGCGATAATAGGAGTTTTGCTTAAGCCTTGGTTTTTCTCGTGTTCTCGAATCTCCTTAGTTGCCGTGAAACCGTCCATAACAGGCATCATGCAATCCATCAAAATAATGTCGAAGCTACTGTCGTTCTGGTACATATCAACGGCAATTTGTCCGTTGTCTGCAATTTCAAAGGCATATCCGGCCTTCTTCAGCATGATAGAAGCTACTTTTTGATTGACGCGGTTGTCTTCGACTAGCAAGATTCTCTCTGATTTGCTCGGAATTGCGTTTTGTTCCGCTTCTTCAGGCAAAGTACGTTTGGTCGCAGCCCCGTTGATAATTGGAGTGACAGTTGCAGGTTGTTTCTTAGGTTGAGCTTTATAGGAAGCTGGTAGTGGCATAGCTTCTACCGCGGTGAGTACTTTCTCTTTAAGCATTTCGAACTTGAATGGTTTTGGTACATAGTCATCCATACCAACGTCGAAACACCTCTGAATATCGTCATCGATGACACTGGCGGTCAATGCAATGATAGGGATGCGTCGCGTCGCTTCCGTTTCTTTTTCAATTCTTCGGATGTTGCTTGTTGCATCAAAGCCATCCATAACCGGCATCATGCAGTCCATGAGTATCGCCGCGTAATGAGGATTAGCGGTGAACATGTCCACAGCTTCTTGACCATTATTAGCGAACTCGAATTCAAAACCACTTTTACCGACATGAAGACCAGCAATTTTTTGGTTGATCTTGTTGTCTTCAACGATGAGGATTTTGTGTTGGATCTCGACTGATGTCTGGCTTGCTTCTGATAGTTCCGCCAAACCTCGAGTATCACAAAGCTCAATAGCTTTAATTAAACGCAAGCCGAGTAGGGGCTGTGCGACTTGTGCAGTAACGCTGTCACCAAGATCCGCTGGCTCACTTAAGAAGGAACGTATCAAACAGATAGTGATGCCGTTTTGGTGCAGCTTTTCTAAGTTATCTGCGTGGGTATTAGCTAGGAATGCGTCATCTTCGGCGAAAACAACAGTAATAGGTTTAGTGTGTTTTTGAGTGGAGAGCTGCTCTGTAATTGCCGTTATATCATTCGTTTTATCGGTAACCTTCAAACCATAAAGGTTAAGGTCGGACTCGATTCGCTCGGAGAGCATGTTTTCGTTACCCAGCACATAAATATCAGCCATTGCTGTACTTGGTTTTGGCAGTATCAAGTCAACAGGCAATACCAAGTCGAAGTAGAAACAGCTTCCTTCACCTTTGACGGAGTCGAGTTGAATTTGACCACCCATCAGCTCTACCAACTGTGTACTGATGGCTAGACCAAGACCAGTACCACCAAATTGGCGTGTGGTTGAATCGTCTTCTTGAGCGAACGGTTCAAATATCTGTTTTTGTTGCAGTGAATCGATACCAATACCCGTGTCTCGTACAGCAAATCGAATGGTGGCATTGTTATCTGCTTTGTTGAGCGTTTGAATTGATAATGTGACGCCACCTTCAGCCGTAAACTTCACCGCATTCGACATAAAGTTCATCAAGATCTGTCTTAAACGGTGATCGTCTATCATCACGCGAGCTGGTGTGTCTGGGCTGATATCAACGTTAATCGATATTCTTTGTTCTTTCGCTTTTGGTGCCACAATAGAGGCGATGTCGTATATCGACTCTCTAATCGATGCAGAATGCGGGCTGATTAATAGCATGCCAGACTCAATTTTAGAGAAGTCTAAGATATCGTTGATTAAGCTAAGGAGCAGTTGGGATGAAGTTTCGATCGTATCAACATAGTCACGTTGTGTCGGTGTAAGCGGCGTATCTGCGAGGATTTCCGAAATACCAATAACACCATTGAGCGGGGTGCGAATTTCATGAGACATGTTGGCCAAGAAGCTACTTTTTGCTTTGCTGGCTTGTATTGCGTTGTCTTTCGCGTGTTCGGCATCCTCTTTGGCTCTCTCTGCGTCTTCTTTTGCTACCGTCAATCTCTCTTTCGCGAGCTCTCGTTCGATGGTCAATCGTTCAACTTGCTGAGCAAACAGACTGAGTTCATCTTTACCTTGGATTAATTTATCTAAAGAAGGGCGCGTGTCATCATTTTCGCTTTTTAAGAAAGCTAACACCAAATTAAGGTTGTTAGTGACTTGTCTCGCCAAGCTAAGAGTTAAACCCATAACAATCGCTGCCAGCAAAGCGACGATTGAAATAAACAGGGTTCGTTGTATTTGCGCGTCATAGATGGCTTGCTCAACTTCTTGTTGAAACTCTTGCTTGATTACGCCGCCAAGGCTTTGTAATAAGTTGAGCCGTGCGCTCATCGCTTCTAAGCCGACAGACACTTCTTGTGGCGTCAGTTGGCTGATTGTATTTAGGTCGAGTAGCGCGCTTCTTATCTCTTGGCTTTGAGCAAACACATCATTTCGAAACACTTCAACCATCAAAGAAACTTGATGTTCGTTGGCGTTCAATGAAACAAAGCGCTCTAAGAACAATTGCTGTCTTTCACTCAAGGTTTTGATCTGTTCGGCGAGTTCTGGGTCGTACTCTTGGCTGATTTGGAAGATCTCAATCAGTGAACTACCAAGCTTGAACTCTTCGTTCGACCAAAACATCAACCACTCAAGTTGTTGAAGGGCAGTGAGGTGCTGTTGAATTTCACGTTTAGTGTTTTCAAAAGGGACTTTCTCTACTTCAAGTAACAGTTGCTTGTATAAATCGCTCTGCCATTCGAGGGCATCCAATTTATCGTAAGTGTCAGTCACTTGCATCGTCGATAAGGTCGCTTCGCTGAAATCGGCAACAAGTTGATTCATTTCATCAGATGCGTCTAAAAAAATGATGGGAGACAGGTTTTTAAGTTCTGCCTTTACTTGGTTGCTTTGAGTAGCAAACTCTTCAGGGCTAGAGGCTAAGGTACTTCTATACAAAATAGAAATATCTTGAAGATAGACAGATAACTGATTGGTTCGTTCAAAATCGGTTAACTGAGCCGTTAATATATAAGCCTGTCTACCTGCTAGGAAGAGTAATAATGAAATGGGAAGTAGAACTAAGCCAAAGAGTTTATGTTTGACTGAAAGGTTATTCCAAACCGTAATCGCCATATAAGGATCCATCCAACTGTCGTTATATAAAAACAGTAGAATAAAAATGCCGATATGGAAACTTTGAAACGGTAAATTTTACGTAAGTGTGGGAGAGGTATAAGTTCTTGTGATTCCATAGCTTATTTTGAAATGCGTTCTTTTATTAGTAATTTATAGCGTTTGGCAGTTTGTTTAATTTTATGCTTATTGATGAATCACTTAAAAAGCTTACTAATGAGAACGATTGTTATCGAGGCTTAATTCGAAAAGAAGTTGCTCTAATACGGTTTTTGCAGAGGGTTCTAATGTCCAAATACCGAGCATTCTGTTAAGTGCGGCGCGATACACTCTGTTTTTTAGTAGGAAGGCGAGTGTGCTCGTATCATTGCTGAATACGTGCATTTGTACGATGGTGAGCTCTGCTTTGTTCTCAATGTCTATTTTCTGAAGATTGAAAGCGGGTAGGAAGGCAGACTCATACCAAACCTCAACGATCTCTCGAAGCTCCATCTCTTCTTCAGGTACATCGCACTCCTGAAGTTGGTGGTTTTCAGGAATTGCGGATAAGTAAGCTACATCAAGCTTGTCTGCAACGAATGTGTACATATTCTTCCTTGTTACCTGTGGTATTGGGGCGAATCATCCCTCTCGCTTATGAATTTGTCAATTATATCCATTTCCCTAAATAGCGAATTGTGATTAAGCGTTGAGGTTTTAGCTTAAGCTGTTTAAGTATTTGTCTGTTAAGCCAAAATATTTCAAATTTCCATCCGGCTCTAACACTAAACTCATGTTTGATGTTGCGATCAAACCAGGGTCGTTGGTCGAAAAAATGACTGTTTTATTCAGCAACTTATCGCTGAACAAACGGTTAAAGTACTGCGCATTTTCATTTTCTGCACCATTGAATGGCTCATCAATAATAATCAGAGATTGCTCACAGTTACCTAAGCCGAGTGCCAGACGCAATTTTTGTTGAATTCCATTCGGGAGACTTTTGCATTTATCCACGCTTAACTGAGTAGCTAAGCCTTCCGGAAGCCATTCATCTAACTCGAAGAAGCTCACCATCTCTTGCATCTTGTCTGTTGGAATCAGCCCGTTGTGTAGAATGAAGTTGGTCTCGAGTGAGCCTTCAAAAATATGCAAATTAAAAGGGATGTAGTTAATCGAGGTGCGATAACGGTAGCTATTGAACTGTTTAATGTTGTAACCATCGACAGAGACTGCGCCTTGATAGCGGTCTTCTAACCCAGCAATGATTGAAATTAAGGTGGTTTTGCCGCAGCCCGTTGGGCCACAAATGACCACTTTTGCACTGGGTGGGATTTTGAACCCCAAGTTAGTTAAGCCGGTTGCTGCTCCCGCGTATCGGTGACTGACACCGCTGCCCACGATGCTGCCTTGGAACAGGCGAATAGGCGGGCTTTTCTCTAAGGTTAATTTGTCGTCATTCATCGACATTAAATTGTTGATCTGTGCGGACGAAGCTTTGATCGACTGGAACTTGGAAATTGAGTTATAGATACCCATGATTGGGCCTAACGCTTTCCAAACCAGAATAACGGTCGCGAGCATGGCACCCGCATCAGAAGTACCTTCCATCACGCCAATAACTGCAGTCACGATACTTGCTGTGCCAATCACTTGGATCAAACTACCGCCAGCGGCCTGAATCTTACTGTTCGTTACGGCAACGTTCTCTGCATCGCTGGTGCTTTGCATATGCGATGCGCTGAATCGAGATTGAACGACACGAAGTAAAGGCAGGCCTTGGATAGTCTTGATACCACGAAGAATTTCATTCCATTGATACGAAACCATCGCATTGGCACGCGAACTTTTGGATGTGGCTTGCGAGTAGATATAGCGAGAGTAAATACAGAACACTAACATCAGGATTAAACCACCCATCACCACTAATGCCGCTGTACCAGACATCAGAGCAATGGCGATGATAAATACGATCACAAACGGCATATCAAAATAGCTGAGCGTCGATTCGGCAGTCACCAAGCGTCGGAAGGTATCGATATCTTTCAAACGTGCTAGCTGAGAAGAGACCCCAGCAGTAGATGTCATCGCATAGGGTAGCCAAAGCAATTTAGATATAACGGCTTGCGAGATGTGCACGGCGAGATCTTTACCGGACGTGGCAATGATATTTACCCGCATCTTTTTAAAGAAATACTCCGAGAAGCCAACAATAATGGCGAATAAGGTTAGCCAATAGAGTGTGGCTTCGGAGCTCGAAGTCAGTGCGAAGTTATATACACTCATAATAAAGAATGGCTGCAATGCACCGAGAATACTGATGACGAAGCTGAGAATGATCAGGCTTTTAAGTTCATTGTTATAACGATAGAAAGCGTATTTAATCCAATTGCTTCTGTCTTGCGATTCCGGAGGTGGCTCGCGGAACAGACGAGAATATTCGCTAATCGCAATCAGCAAACAGGGCTTTTTGCACATTGGGTATTCAATGGTGTTGTTGTTCGTGTAATCAAACAGCAGCAACTTTCCATCTTTGGTGCCTAAGAAAATCGCACTTAGATTCTCTATTTCAATAAAGCATGGCTGAGGGTGTTTATCTATATTCTCGAGTGTCTTTAATTTGGTCACATCACAGCGATACCCAAGACGCTCTATGGTTGCTGTAAAGCTGTCGCTGTCTTTGTGTTTCGGAATAAAAGCATCGCTGAGTATCGCGGGTGTGCCTTCCCATTCGAGTGCTATCAAGGTGTAGGCCAAACCGCGGATAAGTGGCGATTGACTGTAACGTTCGTCGTATCCGCTGGATTCAAAATCCAAGACACGTTGCGGTACATTATTGAAGTCGACTAAGATACTCATTGGTCACCTCCGGTAAGTTTTACGCGTTTGAGGCGATGGTTAAGCTTGTCCATTTTATTACTGGCGATGATCAAGATTTTGTCGTTGGCTCGATAAGCCGTACTGGTGAGAACCATTCGTGCAAATTCCTCATCAAACACACAGTCGATGTCATCAAATATCAATACGCGCTTACTGGCGAGCAGGGCGCGAACTAATAATAGGGCGTAGCCAACTTGGCGTGAGAATGGGTTACGCATATGGCCTTTGAGTTCTGTATAAAAACCGGCAGGAAGCCCATCAATTTGAGCTTTGATGTTCATGGTTTCACACAGTGCAAACGCCGTGTTATTCAAGCTTGGGCGGAAACAGGTGAGGTTATCGATAATCGTCCCTTCTACGAACGAACTGGTCTTATCAACCATCAGAACACTGTTACGCCAAACGTTGTAATTGACGTCATCCAAAGGCGTGTCGTTAATCATGATATCTAGTTTGCTATCACTGTTCTGACGCGTAATACAGTTAGCGAGGTGGGTCTTACCTGAACCACTTTTCCCTGTCAGCAAATAGGCTTGTCCGAGTTCGAACTCGATACGCTGCTTTTCAGAATACTTAACCGAGATACGTTCTACTTCTGTTGTTTCATGTTGGTGTTCAACAGAGGCGGCCAATTCAAGGAGGTCAACGATACGCTGAATATGGAGTTTGTTTAACTCCCAACGGCTCGCGGTGCGCATCACTTGTTGGTAAGGCGCAAAATAACGGTTGGTTAGCATGATGATCGCGGCCATGATGCCTTGGCTAGATTCCATATTGATAACGGCCGTTGCCAGTACCACAACAACACAAGCTATAGAAAGCTGTTGGATGAGCGCCAATATTAGGCTGAAGTTAGATTCAATCTGCTCATATTTGATGTTCTCCACTTCACGCTCTTCGACCATTTGTGTCATCAGGCTTTCAACGCGGTACTCCATGTTTCGCGCTTTAATATCAAGCGGGCTAGAGATGATCTCAATGATTTTGGAGGTAGTTAACCCTTCGATGTCTGACTTATTCTGCAAGCTACCAATTTTCTGTTTGGAAAGACTCCAAGCGAAAATCGCTAAGACAGCCGAGGCAATTAGAAGGGTGATACCTGCCCATATGTTGATGAGACCGATGATAAGTATAGTAATCACGCTAACAGCAAGGTTGATAAGCGCTCGAACCGATTCTCCACCAAAGAAGGTTTTCAATTCAGGAATGGTTGAGATTCGTTCTAGGTATTCGCCTGGCTCCAAACGTCGGAACTTAGAGATTTCCGCCAAACAGATGGATTGGAATACCTTGTTGGTTAGGTTGGTTTCAAACTGCCTCATGATAACGGAAGATATCTTCTCTTCCTGACTTTTTAAGTGGTAGTCGAGGAAGATGGAAATCAAAATAATCGCGAACAATAAGAACAGCGTATCTTGTGCTTGGTTGGGTAACACTCGGTCAAAAATGATCAGAATAGAGAAGGGCAGTACCAAACCAAACAGGGTCGATATTATCGTTGAGAAAGTCAGATAACACTTATCTGCCATGTTGATCTTTTGCGAAAACTGCTCAGTTTGCATTGTGACCTCCTTTCCTCAACGACTCCGTTGAGAGAAGATGTTTAGGCACCAAATCTTGATTGTCTCGTCCCTCAATATCGCTCATTAATTGCATCACGCTTTCGATAGATTGAATTGAGAGTATTCCCTTAATTTGCTCAAGCTTGATGGTCTCGATGATGTAGTCGTATCGTGCGCTTTCGTAGTCTCTTAAGGCGCTGAATAGTTTACTTTCCGCCGCCAGCAAGTCGGTGATAGTACGCGTGCCCAATTGGTAGGCTCTTTGGATCCCTTTATAAGACGCGTAGTTGGCGCGAATGATGTTTTCGTAACTGCTTATAGACTGCGAGAAATCGTTAATGTTGAGCACGGAGGTATTCACACTGTTACGTGTGGTGTAAAGCGAATCTTGGTAAAGCAGCTCAGTACGTTCGATGGCCGTCGATGATTTTTGATAGCCGTAGTAATCAGAGCCACCAGACAAGATAGGAACTGCTAGGTTTAACCCAACACTGGTTGAGTTACTTTCGCCTGTCGCTGTAATGTCGGTTTTGTCGAAGTTATTGGCGTCATCGTGTCGATAGCTGGCTGAAAGCGATACGGTCGGTAAGAAGTTCGAACCGCTCTCTTTTAAGCTTCTGCGGCTTCTCTCGACGTTTTTCTTAGCCACTAACAAGTCGTTGTTGAGCTTTAACGCTTGATCCATGATTGATCGTTGTTCGGTTTCGTTTATCTCTTTTAAAGGCACACTTTCGTAGATATCTTGAGACGGAGTGATAGGGTATTGAATCTGAATCGATAGCCCGTTGAGAATGACGCGACGGTCTTTCTGCAAGGTTCTCAATCGATTCGACACACCTTCTTTCTGAGCAATCACTTCGTAAAGCTCACTGGCGGCTGTATTGCCGAGTTCCACATTGCGTCGCATTTGATGTTCACGCGTCTCAGACGACTTAAGCTCTACCTTGGTCGCTTTAATTTGTGCGTTGTTTTTCAAATACTCAAAGTATTGAGAGCCGATTTCTGAAATAGTGCTTTGGATTTTGTTCTCGTGTTTAATCTCTTCAATGTTGAAGTCGAGCTTTGCCGTCCCATATTTGAAAATATCGCCCAGATTGAAGATCGATTGAGAAAGGGAAAGGCTGTAGCTGTTCGAGTTATAGCTTGAAGTTTCATCAGGCACACTTGATAGCAAGGTTTCATTTTCATTCCATGTGGTATCGGCAGCACCATTGAGGGAAGGAAGAAATTTTGAGCGGCTGATACCAATGTTGTACTCGTTCTCTTCGACCCCTTTATCACTCGCCCGAAGAGAAAGGCTGTTCTGCAGACCGAGTTCTACCGCCTCAAGCAGGGTAGTCGCCGATGCTGAAGGTGTCGTGCTTAATGTAAGCGCAGCTATGATGCTGCTAGTTAAGTTTTTGTACCGCCACATACTTGTTGATCACCTTGATGATTTGGTCGCTTTTATAAGGTTTGCTGATTACGTAATCCATTCCGGCCTCAATACAAGCCTGGTGTTCGTTACTGCTGGTCAATGCGGTTGCACCTATGATGGTACAAGGGTTTTTCTCGTTTTCTTGTTCGAATTGGCGAATGCGTTTTGTGGCTTCGATGCCACCCATACCCGGCATGATGCAATCCATGAAGATGATGTCAGAACGCTTGTTCATAAAGTGCTTCACGGCATCGGCGCCATCGCCAACCATGTCTGGTTCATATTCTTGTTTGGTCAAGATTCGTTTCAGTAAAATTTGTTGAACTCGGTCATCCTCTACGATAAGGAATGAGCTGTTTTCCATCTGTTCTTCCGATGCTTCCGCTTCCATAATGGTGAGTAGGTTTGGAATGAACTCGTAAGGGATAGCAGGAGCGTTGATGATTTTGTCGACGAAGCTATGACACTCTTGTGCTTGCTGAGTGTTGGTCACTGACAACAGTAACTTGGTATTTGGGTGGTTCTTAAGCTGAGATTTCACCGTCTTGCTCAACGACGGCAGCTTGTTGGGTTCAAAGGTATCGGTCAACATTATCGCATCGTAATCACCGAACGTTTTCGCCGCTGAGAAAAGCTCATTTGCAGTGCGAATCTCGGTGATATCAAGCCCCAAGTTACTGAGCATTTTCTTCATCACATCGATGCGAACTTGAGTATTAGCACACAAGAGTAAACGCTTGCCATCAAAGCGAGTTTTCTCTGTGTGGAAGTTCTTAGCCTTAAGATCAAGCTCGATCTGAAAACGTTCCTGAGCCCCTGACTGGAACCAGTGGCTCTCGTAATATCCGTAATCCTTCAGAACGCTTTTCGCTAAGTCATCTGTGCTGGCTGTATGGTCTTTGTGTGCGCTCCAATGGAGTTTGTTGAGCTTGGCAACAGAAACATCCAGTGTTGATAAGAAGTTGAGGTTGATGGTGACACGGGTATTTTCCATGTCTGAAGCCGCACCCGATTCAATCGTTACAAACAGTTTCTTATTTGATTTGAGTTGAATAGCGTTAGAAAGTTGAAGGAACAGTATCCAGAATAAGCTGGTGGATTGGCCTGCAACACGATTCGGTAAGTTGTCAGAGATAAAACAGTCAAGTTGGCTTTCATTACGTTGTACTTTGGCACTGATATGAATCATTAATTCAGATAACACGCTCAGTAAAGAGAACTCTTTCGACTTGCTTTCCGTACCCTGTGATATCAAGCGATTATAGTTTTCTGCTAACTCAGATAGTGTGCTACACGCAGAGGTAATATTGTTCGCCATCAATACGCCGTTTTCATCGGTTTCTTGAACCAGATATTGGACACCACCGTTGATGGTGTTTGTAATTCCGCGAATCTCATAACCGATCAGCGCATACAACTGTTTGTAGAGATCGTTATTGCGCTTTTGGTCTTCTAATTTACTGAAAATAAGTTTGAGATGAGAGTAAATCTGACGCTGCTTGGGGTTGATGCTAACTTCATTAAGAAGCTCTTCAAGACGTTGTAAATCTAGCTGCTTCAGCTCTTGATACAGGGCATCGAATTCATAGTCGATTTCGCGTTCGTTAGAACTGGATTTCTTTAGCTTCAACATAGCAACTGAGTTGGATAGAATCGTAATCACAGCCAATATCACGACCACCATAAACAACCAGATAAAGAACTCGTTTTTTTCTGACATTAAGTCATTTGCATGGTTGTTAAACATGGTGCGATAGTTGTCGTCCATCTGCAGATAGTTATTGGTCAATGAAAGGTACAAGCCTAATACGTCGTTACGTGTTTTTGCGCTATCGGAGAAACGATTAATCGCCAATTCCAGTTGTGTGTATTCAGTTGCCCCAACCAAGCTGAACTCGGTTTTGTTCAACGAGGCTAAAGAGCGAAATTCATCAATTTCAAGCTTCAAGTTAACCAGGTTGAATTCGTTAGTGCCGCAAGTGTTGGTACTTAAACACTGTTGCAGAGTTTGAATATCTTGTTCTATGGTCTGATTAAGCTTCTGGGCTTGTATGAGCAGTGGGGCGCTTTGCACTTGTGCGACTGAATCTATTTTTGACCAAGAAAAGTATAAATAGAAAGCGAGCGCAGCCAATACCACGCTAAATAGTATGCTTAGACGTAGGGCGGGTATGGAAATATTGTACGAAGGTTTACCGCTCATTGATTATCTCTCATCGAAAGCATCCTCGATGGCTGACATCACCGGTTTCGCAGCGTATTCGATCACGCGACGCGAGCCTGTTTTCACATCAGCGGTAAACTCCATGTAAGGTGATAACTTGTATTGAGTGCCTCCTCGTTCAAGAAAGTTTCGGTCAATTTCAATCTCAGCTAAATAGAATTCAGCGTCTTCTTCTTCGTATGATGAACGGCTGATTGAGGCGATGGTTCCCTCAACAAACCCGTATTTTGCAAAGTTATAGGTATCCATTTTTACTTTCACTGCCTGACCAATTTCGACAAATCCCATGTCTTTACGTGGGATCTTCGCTTCACCGTGTAACGAATTATTTATTGGGGCAATATCGGCGATACTTTCTCCTGGCGGAATCACAGCAGAACGGAAATTGAAGTGAAGTTTATCGACCACACCATCGACTGGCGAGTAGACGACTAGGCGATCAACCTTGTCGGAATGCTGCGGTTGTAAGATTCGCTTTAGCTTGAGGTCTTTGTTCGCTTGAATGATTTGTGCTTGGTACTCAGAGTTTCGATTCTCAACCAAGTCACGGTGTTGCTTTTCCAGTTTGTCGAGTTGGAAACGCTCATTCATCACAGATTCGTCAAGGTTCTCAATCTCACGCACCATATTCGACTCTTGTACTTTCATGTTAAGAACGTCGACATAAGACGCCATCTCTTCTTTATAGAGGGTGTTTTTGATGTTGAGCTGCTTACGTATCAGAGAGAGTTGATTCTCTGAACTTTTGCGACGCTTTAACATTGAACTGATCAACGAGTTCTTGTGCTTAATATCGTGTGTAATGAGTTCTTCATTTGAACGGTTTTTAGAGAATTCTTGTCTCCAGGTATTCATGTTGACCTGAACTTGCTCAGGGTATTTCTCAATGAAAGCGTCGAAGTTAGGCTCTATCATGTCGCGTAAGCTTTCATAACGAATCTTATCGAGCTCTATCTGAATAATTTCAGTATTGACGGTATCAAGTTGAGTGTTACGGTCAAGTGAGCGTATTCGAGCGATCGGCTGTCCTTCATAAACGACTTCTCCTTTTCGGACTAACATCTCTTCCAATATGCCGCCTTCTAGGTGTTGAACCTTCTCAACGTCAGATTCCAACAACAGCTCACCACGTACAGAAACAACAATGTCAATACGTGCTTGTGACGCCACGGCGATAGCGACCAAAGCGAGCAAGAATATAATGAGCAACGTTTTGTGAACGCTGGTCATGGCACTAGCAAGCACAATAGTGTCATCAGCTGTGACCTTAGAAGCCTCGTTATTGGAAACAAGTGCTTTTCTGAGGTGATGTTCTATTTGGTTATTGCTCATGACTGACCTCGGTTACTTGCCATCTATTACTTCCTTAATATCCAACAAGTGGTTGATTTGTCGATTGACGTTGTGCAATTCAGTTTTTACATCCTCTATTAGATCTTCCGGCGCAGGAAACTCGTGTCTACTCAAGTGTTCCAATTTGGCCATTTTTGGCGGAAGGTCTTGGTCGCAAAGCAACGTTAAGATGGTCTTCAATCGTTTTGAGTAACTATTGAGTTCATCAAAATGATTACCGTTATGAAGCGCTTCTATATTTAGGGCTGCGTCAGAAAAGTCATTGTAAAAGTCGCCTAATAGCAATTGCAGCCCTTTGTGGTTGTTGTCGACCGAGCGCAACAAATTCGTCATGTCTATCATCGCTCCACTGCCTTAATTGCTTTAATCACAATAACTAAGGATCTTTAAAGGCAGTTTTCAAATTTTTTTTGATTCTTTCTCTTTAAAAAGAAATTATGAAAAATGTTGTATAAAAAATTGGTTTTTCAAAATGATGTCCTTTAATGCCTCTATAAATACGATCAGTTAGCTAGTAGCAACGGAGGCTGTAATGGCAGGCGAAAATAACCAAAACAACCAAAATGAAGATCTAAATGACGCGGTAGAACAAACGGACACGAACGACGCGGGTACGCCCTCCCAACAGCAGAATCAACAAAATCAACAAAACACGATTGCGTCGACAATAGCGACGGGTGCTGAAAATGCGGATGCGGCAGACGAAGTTAACCAGGCTTTAGACGAAAATCCGAGTGGTGCAGGTAATGCTGAAGATGCCTCTGCTTCTGGTGCGGCTGTGCAAGAAGAGACGCCAGAAAGTGATGGAGATTCAGACGCTGCACAATCCAATGTAGTTGGTGGAGCCGCTTCTGAAGCTGGCTCGGATAACGCTGCTGGCAGTGGTGGCGGTGCTGGAGCGGGCGCACAAGCTGTAGGTGGTGATATCGCAGAGGCTGCGACAGGTGGTGTAGACGCTGAAGGTAATGAAGAACAAGGCCAAGCTGCGCGTACTTCAGCAGCGCCGAGTGCGACATCTTCAGAGTCGGGTGACCAACAAGTTGGTGATGAGCTAGATTCACAAACAGTAGAAGAGACGTTTGCAGTTGATGTTCAAGCTTCTGACGAAGAGACCATTAGCGAAGTAGAGGATGACTTTGATTCTGAAACGGTAAGCGAAACGTTTAAAATCAAAGTGGAAAGTGAAAATGATGCGCCAGAAGCTGAACAAGATCTGGCTTACATCATGGATGAAGATGGCTCCATAACATTCACTCAAGAACAATTACTCGAATACGCAAGTGATGTAGATGGGGACGAGCTTGTTGCTTCTAACGTTCAAGTTGGTGATGATGCAACAGTTCAAGACAATGGTGATGGTACTTTCACCGTTGTTCCTTCAGCTGATTTTAATGGTGAACTTGACCTTACTTTCGACATCAGTGACGGCCAAGAAACGATTAGCAGCGCAATTGATTTAACGGTACGCCCGATTAATGACGCGCCTGTTCCTGAAGATAAAACGTTTGAAATCGAGGAAGACGGAACTCTTGTATTCACCGACGCTGACCTCCTTTCTGGTGCGACAGACATTGAAGGTGACAACCTAACTGTTGAAGGTGTGACCTACGACGGTGGCGACGGTATTCTTACCGACAACGGTAATGGCACATACACCTTCGCACCGAATGAAAACTTCAATGGTGACGTAAACTTCGGCTTCGATGTATCAGACGGAACCGATACGGTCTCTGCAAACATCGATGTGAGCGTTACGGCAGTTGATGATGCACCTGTGTCAGGCGACCTAGCGTACTCAATCGACGAAGACGGTTCGATTCGTCTAAGTCAAGAGCAGCTGCTATCTCAAGCCTCTGACGTGGAAGGCGATGACCTTACTGCTAGCGGCCTAACGGTTGGTGGAGATGCGACGGTTGTAGCTAATGATGACGGCAGTTTCACGATTACGCCAGATGAAAACTTCAACGGTGACATCGATATCAGCTTCGATATCTCAGATGGTACTAACACCGTTCAGGCTTCTGCGGATCTAACCGTTAACCCAGTTAATGACCTGCCTGTCCCTCAAGATCAACAATTCAGTGTTGAAGAAGACGGTACGTTAATCTTCACCGATGCAGACCTATTAACAGGCGCTACTGACATTGAAGGCGACAACCTAACTGTTGAAGGTGTGACCTACGATGGCGGTGACGGTATTCTTACCGACAACGGTAATGGCACATACACCTTTGCGCCGAATGAAAACTTCAATGGCGACGTAAACTTCGGCTTCGATGTGTCAGACGGCACCGATACGGTCTCTGCAAACATCGACGTGAGCGTAACTGCCGTTGATGATGCGCCAGTGTCTGGCGACCTAGCGTACTCAATCGACGAAGACGGTTCGATTCGTCTAAGCCAAGAGCAGTTGCTATCACAAGCATCAGATGTTGAAGGCGATGACCTAACAGCCAGCAGCCTAACGGTCGACGGTGATGCAACCGTTACTCAAAACGATGACGGCAGTTTCACGATTACGCC
>NZ_JBFRPB010000103.1:0-212 GCF_041471785.1 Vibrio sp. 10N.261.51.C6
GAGATATCGAAGCTGATATCGATGTCACCATTGAAGTTCTCATCTGGCGTGATGGTGAAGCTGCCGTCATCATTAGCTACAACCGTCGCATCTCCACCAACCGTTAGGCCGCTAGCAGTAAGGTCATCGCCCTCTACGTCAGATGCTTGTGATAGCAATTGCTCTTGGCTTAAACGGATAGAACCGTCTTCGTCGATTGAGTACGCTAGGTC
>NZ_JBFRPB010000103.1:1015-1347 GCF_041471785.1 Vibrio sp. 10N.261.51.C6
GCAGAGACCGTATCGGTGCCGTCAGACACATCAAAACCGAAGTTTACGTCGCCATTGAAGTTTTCGTTTGGAGCGAATGTGTAAGTACCATTACCGTTATCAGTAAGGATACCGTCACCGCCATCGTAGGTCACACCTTCAACCGTTAGGTTGTCGCCTTCAATGTCCGTTGCACCTGTTAATAGGTCGGCATCGGTGAAGATTAACGTGCCATCTTCTTCAACGCTGAACTGTTGGTCTTGAGGGACTGGCAGGTCATTAACTGGATTAACAGTAAGGTCAGCCGAAGCTTGAACCGTGTTGGTACCATCTGAGATATCGAAGCTGATATC
>NZ_JBFRPB010000104.1:0-241 GCF_041471785.1 Vibrio sp. 10N.261.51.C6
AATCGAGTAGGAGGAGGCCTCACGGCCTCCGTCCTCTCACACCACCGTACAAGCGTGGGTCGCATACGGCGGTTCCGAATATATTTTCAGTGACTCATACCCATCTCCCAATGAGTACAGGCCCAACTCCTCGAACCATTTTATTGGCATGGCGTGATTTAACTGCGGCGTTAAGGCCAAGTGCCACCACCCTTTATCTGACATCGCTACCTTCCACGCATTGCGCTCCGTTACACCTTGT
>NZ_JBFRPB010000105.1:0-718 GCF_041471785.1 Vibrio sp. 10N.261.51.C6
TCCAAATTGTTAAAGAGCAAGAGTTTTTAAAGCATTAAACTTTCAAAACCATTTTTAAATACACTCAGTTTTCTATTACTAAGAAAAGTGTGCTTAAAGATGGTGGGCGATACCGGGCTCGAACCAGTGACCCCCTGCTTGTAAGGCAGGTGCTCTCCCAACTGAGCTAATCGCCCATGATAGTTTTAATTCCTTCATGGAGAAAGAATGGTGGAGCTATGCGGGATCGAACCGCAGACCTCCTGCGTGCAAGGCAGGCGCTCTCCCAGCTGAGCTATAGCCCCATATTTTTATTTCCTTGGGAGGAAATGGTGGGCGATACCGGGCTCGAACCAGTGACCCCCTGCTTGTAAGGCAGGTGCTCTCCCAACTGAGCTAATCGCCCACGATAGTTTTAATTCCTTCGTGGAGAAAGAATGGTGGGTCGTGCAGGATTCGAACCTGCGACCAATTGATTAAAAGTCAACTGCTCTACCAACTGAGCTAACGACCCTTTTTACTTCTTGAAGGAAGTGGTATCCCGTAGGGGAGTCGAACCCCTGTTACCGCCGTGAAAGGGCGGTGTCCTAGGCCTCTAGACGAACGGGACACTGCAATTCATCTCTACTTTAAAAGTAGAAACAAACTTCGAAGAACTTGGGAGTTCTTCATCTCTTTTACTTTTTAAACCTAATCAATCTGTGTGGACACTTATCGTGAGTATCTTCGTATAAGGAGG
>NZ_JBFRPB010000106.1:0-386 GCF_041471785.1 Vibrio sp. 10N.261.51.C6
GTTTATGCGGTAGACAGTGATGGCGATGATTCACTGATGTCTCCGTTAAGCGTCACTATCGGCGATGATGTTCAAATCATGCAAGATGATACGTTAGATATCGTCGAGCCAAATCTTGCCGATGGCATTGTGACAACCACCACCATTGATGTGATGCCAAGTCAAAGTGCTGATGGCGCAACGGTGACGCAATTCACTTATGATGGCCAACTTCGAACGCTTGACCAAAATGATAACGGCGAGCAGCTGTTTAGCTTCACAGAAGGTGAACTATTCATCACGCTTCAAGGTGAAGTGCGCTTTGAGCCTAATCGTAATCTAGACCACACGCTGAACGAAGACATCGTGAAATCGATCGTGGTGACGTCTAGTGACTCCGATAACGA
>NZ_JBFRPB010000107.1:0-3303 GCF_041471785.1 Vibrio sp. 10N.261.51.C6
CGTTACGGTTGAAGTCAGCGAGTCGTTATCGAAGTCGCTTGAGGTTACAACAATCGATTTCACGATATCTTCGCTCACCGAGTGGTCTAAGTTTCGGTTCGGCTCAAAACGCACTTCCCCTTCAAGGGTGATAAACAACTCACCTTCAGTGAAACTGAATTGCTGTTCGCCAGTGTCATTTTGATCAAGTGTTCTTAGTTGACCGTCATAGGTGAACTGAGTGATCGTCGCGCCATCAGCACTTTGGTTTGGCATTACATCAATAGTGCTGGTTGTGATTGTTCCATCAGCCAGATTTGGCTCGATGATATCTAAGGTACCGTCTTGCATGATTTGAACATCATCACCGATGGTCACATTCAGTTGAGACACCAATGAATCATCGCCATCCGTATCAACCGCATAAACAGGTAGATCAAAGCTCAGGTCGTTATTATCTAAACCATCGGCATGGTCTAGCGCTTCAAGCAGAGTAAAGGTGTATTCACCCAGTGTGCTCGTAGAGAAGGCAATCGTGAACACTGGGATTTCAGCGCCCGAACCATTGGTAATAAAGCTGATGTAAGTACCCGGATTGGCCGAATCTTCTTTTATCTCAACCGCAAAACCGTTCGATTTCAGTGCACCACCGACATTGAATTCAGTAGGTTCAATACGGAAGCTGGTCACATCATCACTTTGGTTAGTGAAAGTAATCGTCTCGGTTTGACTTACTGCGCTACCGCTCGGGCTAGAGCCATCGCTAAGGTTAGTTTCAGATAGAGTAACGCTTGGCACTGCATCAATGGTCGGAATATCACCATCGGTAATCGTCAGCATCACTGTGGAAGTCAGTACATCGTTGTCTAAATCGCTTGAGGTCACCACAATCGACTTCACGATGTCCTCGCTCGCTGTGTGGTTTAGATTGCGATTTGGCTCGAAACGCACTTCACCTTGCAAGGTGATGAACAGTGAACCTTCAGTAAATACAAACTTCTGTTCACCGGTGTCGTTTTGGTCGAGTGTTATTGCCGCCCCGCCATCGTAAGTAAACTGAGTGATTGTCGCGCCATCGGCACTTTGGCTAGGCATCACATCAACAGTGGCTGTCGTCGGAGTACCTGCAGCCAAATCAGCAACCGTTGGCTCAATAATATTAAGCACTTGGTTTTGCATGACCTGTACATCATCACCAATGGTCACATTCAGTTGAGACACCAGTGAATCATCACCATCGCTATCAACCGCATAAACAGGAAGATCAAAAGTCAGATCATTCTTCACTAAGCCATCTACATGATCCAACGCTTCAAGCAGGGTGAAGGTGTATTGACCTAAATTGGTATCCGAGAAGCTAATCGTAAACACGTTAGTTTCAACGTTCGAACCATCAGTCACAAAACCGATGTAGCCACCCGGTGTAGTTGGGTCAGCTTTCAGTTCGACCGCCAATCCGTTCGATTTCAGAGCACCACCAACATTAAAATCAGTCGGTTCAATACGGAAACTCGTCACGTCATCACTTTGGTTAGTAAAGGTAATGGTTTGAGTTGAACTTACCGCACTTGCATTCGGAGCAGATCCGTCGCTCAGATTCGTTTCTGACAGAGTAACGCTTGGCACCGTGTCAATCGTTGGGATATCGCCATCAGTAATGGTTAGCGTTATCGTTGAAGACACAAGATCGCTATCGGAATCACTTGAAGTTACGACTATCGACTTCACGATATCGCCACCAGTATGGTCAAGGTTACGACTTGGTTCGAAACGAATATCGCCTTGCAGAGTGATATATAATGCCCCATCAGCAACCACGAACTTCTGCTCACCTGTATCGTTTTGATCAAGCGTTAATACCGCCCCACCATCATAAGTGAACTGAGTAATGGTCGTGCCATCAGCACCTTCTTCATCAAGTACATTAACGGAAGCTGTCGTCGGAGTACCTGCTGCCAAATCTGCAACCGTTGGCTCTTCAATTGTGAGAGAGTCATTAACCATCACTTGAATATCATCAGTGATAGTTACAGCCAGTGGCGACATTAGCGAATCATCACCGTCGCTATCAACCGCGTAGACTGGCAAGTTGAATGTTAGATCGTTATTGCCTTGAACAGGCGTGTGGTCAATCGCTTCCAGAAGCGTGAAGGTGTACTCACCCAAAGTGGTACTACTGAAATCGAGTGTAAACACAGTGGTTTCGACATTCGAAATATCGGTCGTGAAACCAATATAATTGCCGGATCCTGTTGGTTCCTCTCGAATCTCAATGATCAAGCCATCGGACTTGAGCGCGTTGTTAGTATTAAATTCACTTGGTTCTAAACGGAATTTCTCAACATCGTCACTTTGATTAGTGAAAGTGATGGTTTCCGTTTGACTAACCGCGCTGCCACTTGGCGATGAGCCATCAGTTAAATCAGCTTCTTCAAGTACAACGCTCGGTACCGAATCGATAGTCGGATTATCACCATCAGTAATGGTCAGCGTAATGGCTGAAGTCACCGGATCGTTATCGAAGTCGCTTGAAGTCACTACTATCGACTTCACGATGTCTTCGCTAACGGAATGGTCTAGATCGCGATTAGGTTCAAAGCGCACTTCACCTTCAAGGGTGATAAACAACTCGCCTTCTGTGAAGCTGAACTGCTGTTCACCAGTGTCATTTTGATCAAGCGTTCTTAGCTGACCGTCATAAGTAAACTGAGTGATCGTCGCACCATCAGCACTTTGGTTTGGCATCACATCAATGGTGTTGGTTGTGATTGTGCCGTCTGCAAGATTTGGCTCGATAATATCTAACGTACCATCTTGCATGATTTGAACATCATCACCGATGGTCACATTCAGCTGAGACACCAGTGAATCGTCGCCGTCCGTATCAACCGCATAAACCGGCAGATCAAAACTCAGATCGTTCTTATCTAAACCATCCGCATGGTCTAACGCTTCAAGCAGAGTAAAGGTGTATTCACCCAACGTACTCGTAGAGAAAGCAATCGTGAATACAGGAACTTCAGTATTCGAGCCATCGGTAATAAAACCGATGTAAGTTCCCGGATTAGCCGAATCTTCTTTTATCTCAACGGCAAAGCCATTCGATTTCAGTGCTCCACCCACATTAAATTCAGTAGGTTCAATACGGAAACTCGCCACATCATCACTTTGATTGGTGAAGGTAATTATCTCGGTTTGACTGACTACACTGCCGCTTGGCGCAGAGCCATCGGCTAAATTAGTTTCAGACAAAGTAACACTTGGTACCTCATCAATCGTTGGGTTATCGCCATCAGTAATGGTCAGCGTTACGGTTGAAGTCAG
>NZ_JBFRPB010000108.1:0-13438 GCF_041471785.1 Vibrio sp. 10N.261.51.C6
GCCTCCTCCTACTCGATTCATCTGTTGTAGAAGATCCCCAAGTCGCTCGTTCCTCGCTCTTGAGGATGACGACTTTTTAAAATCACGCTCTATATCATTAGTTGGTTAGATAAAATTGCGTGTTCCGCCATTCCCTAGACTGACGAAGGAAGGAGTAGGGAATCTCTAACAAAGAGAGCGTATCCGTTATAGTACACCCATTCCTTGCGCTTCTAACATATCGACTAGATCGATCAGCGGTAAGCCGATCAAAGTATTTGGGTCTTTCCCTTCCATCTGTTTAAACAACGCGATGCCTAACCCTTCACACATAAAGCTACCTGCGCAGTAATAAGGCTGCTCTTTTTCAACATAACTCATGATCTGTTGCTTAGTTAAATCGCGGAAATGCACTACAAAGGTGTCGAGACGTGTGTCAGCTTCATTGGTCTCGTTGTTCCAAACCGAAAGCCCAGTATAAAAAGTAATGCTCTTGCCGCTTTGACGAGATAACTGCTCGATCGCTTTTTCTCGAGTGTGAGGCTTACCAATGATCTCTCCATCAATCACACAAACCTGATCAGAACCAATGACTAAGCTAGGTTGCTCCACAACACAAGACTTAGCTTTGGTCTCAGCAAGGCGCATCACCAACTGTTGTGGTGTCTCTTCTGGAAGCGGCGTTTCATCGCAGTCTGGCTTGGCTGTAATGAAGCTTAACTGTAGTTTTTTGAGGATCTCTTGCCTAAATGGTGATGTAGAGGCTAAAACTAGTTGGTAATTTCTCATTTTAATTTACAATTCAAGGAAGCATTTATCTCAGGATAACGTAACTTGTCCTGCTATTCATAATGCTCTGAATAGGAAAGGCAGGAAAGTACATTTTTTTTGCCATTTCCTTTGACTAAACACGATTTGGAAGATAAGATTCGCGCCCTATGCAAAAGGAAAAAATACCGCGTACAGTTGATCCGGCAAGAACGGCTCAAAAACGACTCGATATGGATGGTATCATCCAGGTCAGTCTTTTGAAGCGTTTAACTGAAGCAACTGAAGGCGTAAAACGTGACGCGCAAGTCTCAATGTCATTTGGGCTTGATGAACAACGATTAGTCGTTATCTCTGGTAAAGCTAACGTCGAAGTCGATTTAGAGTGTCAACGTTGTAATGAGGTTTTCGCACATGAGTGCGATGTCCAATTTACTTATACTCCTGTTTACAGTGAGAAAAGTGAAGAGGAAGCACCGGAAGAGTACGATTTGGTAGATCTGAACGAGTACGGTGAGTTAGACCTGATTCAATTAGTTGAAGACGAGTTCATCCTTGGATTGCCACAAATAGCAATGCACGACGATGCGAAATGTAGCGTTAACTCAAATAACTTGGTGTTTGGTGAACTTCCTGAAGAAATTGAGGAAGACAAAAAGCCGAATCCATTTGATGTTTTAAAAAGCTTAAAGAAGTAATTGCTTCTTTAAGAATTTACATAGGAGTAGGGTCAATGGCCGTACAAAAGAGCAAGAAATCACGTTCAATGCGTGGCATGCGTCGTTCACACGATGCGCTAACTACAGCTGCACTTTCTGTAGACGCAACTTCAGGTGAAACTCACCTACGTCACAACGTGACTGCCGAAGGTTTTTACCGCGGCAAAAAGGTTATCAACAAGTAAGGTTGACCTTTGCAAAATCTAACCGTTGCGCTTGATGCAATGGGCGGGGACTTCGGTCCTCGTGTAACAGTGCCTGCCGCCGTGCAGGCACTGTCGTATTTCCCAGAGCTAAAAGTCATTCTAATAGGTGATCGAAACGCGATCACATCTCAATTATCTTCATTAGGTCGAATGCCTGATTCTCGTTTGAGTATCCAGCATTGTGATCGAGTCATTTCCAATTCTGAAAAACCTTCACTAGCCTTACGTAATAGTCAGGGTAGCTCTATGCGTGCCGCTATCGATCTGGTTGCCGAATCACAGGCTGATGCTTGTGTGAGTGGTGGTAACACTGGCGCATTGATGGCTTTATCCCGTTTCAGACTCAAGCTTCTTCCCGGTATTGATAGGCCTGCATTGGTTTCAGCTTTGCCTACTGCATCCGGAAATCGCACATGGATGCTTGATTTAGGGGCGAACGTTTCTAGTGACGCAGATTCACTGTTTCAGTTTGCTGTCATGGGCAGTGCATTAGCAGAACAACATTTAGGTCGCGCACCACGTGTCGCTATCTTGAATATCGGTGCAGAAGAAATTAAAGGCAATGACCTTGTAAAACGATGCGCTGAAATGTTGTCTAATACTCAGTCTGTGAACTTCATAGGCTATATTGAAGGTAATCAATTACTTCAAGATGCTGCTGATGTCGTCGTATGTGATGGTTTTGTGGGCAATGTTTGCTTAAAAACGTGCGAAGGTACGGCTCAGCTCTTTATTGATAAGCTAAAAACGCGCATGATAGCTTCAACAATAAAGGGTTGGATAGCCAGAATGCTGTTTTCTGAGCTATTTACTGAATTAAAAACCTTGAACCCCGACCAGTATAACGGCGCAAGTTTGTTAGGATTGCGCGGCATTGTCATTAAAAGTCATGGAAGTGCTGATGTGTCTGCAGTCGTCAACGCGATTGGTGAAGCAGTACACGAGGTCAAACGACAAGTCCCCAGCCGCATTAGCGATCGTTTGGAAGCGGTTTTACTCGAGAGGCATTATTAGTCTTCATGTATAGCAAAATTTTAGGTACTGGCAGCTACTTGCCATCTCAGGTGCGTACTAACGCAGACTTAGAGAAAATGGTAGAGACTAGCGATGAGTGGATCGTTGCTAGAACAGGTATTAAAGAGCGTCGTATTTCAGCGGAAAACGAAACCGTTGCTGATATGGCGTTTTACGCTGCTGAAAATGCCATTGAAATGGCAGGTATCGACAAAGAAGAGATTGATTTAATCATCGTTGCGACAACCAGCAGTAGCCATACATTTCCGTCTTCGGCATGTCAGGTACAAGGCAAACTTGGTATCAAAGGTTGCCCTGCGTTTGATTTGGCTGCGGCATGCTCTGGCTTCGTCTATGCATTGTCTGTTGCTGATCAACACATCAAGACTGGCATGTGTAAAAATGTTTTGGTGATTGGTGCTGATGCACTGTCAAAAACCTGTGATCCGACTGACCGCTCTACTATCATCCTATTTGGTGATGCAGCAGGCGCGGTGGTTGTAGGCGCAAGCGAAGAGCCAGGTATTTTGTCTACTCATATTTACTCTGATGGTAAATACGGTGAGCTTCTAAGCCTAGAAGTACCAGAGCGCGGCGGTGATGCAGACAAATGGCTGCACATGGCGGGCAACGAAGTATTTAAAGTGGCGGTAACTCAGCTTTCTAAGCTAGTTAAAGACACCTTAGCGGCGAACAATATGGATAAGTCAGAGCTTGATTGGTTAGTTCCACACCAAGCGAACTACCGTATTATCTCGGCAACCGCTAAAAAGCTGACGATGTCGCTTGATCAAGTAGTGATTACTCTTGATAAGCATGGCAATACGTCGGCAGCTACCGTACCAACGGCCCTAGATGAGGCTGTTCGCGACGGGCGAATTAAACGTGGTCAAACGCTTCTACTTGAAGCATTTGGCGGCGGCTTCACTTGGGGTTCTGCGTTAGTTAAATTCTAACCCCAAGCGATAATCAACAAACAAGGCACATAACTTATGTGCCTTATTCAATTTTTTGCTTTGCTTAAAGGAAAATTACAATGAGCAAATTTGCTATCGTATTCCCAGGCCAAGGCTCTCAAGCTATCGGTATGCTTGCTGACCTAGGCGAACAGTATGATGTTGTTAAAAAGACATTTGCTGAAGCTTCAGAAGCACTTGGTTACGATCTATGGGCATTGGTTCAAGATGGTCCTGTAGAAAATCTAAATGAAACTTTTCGCACTCAACCGGCTCTATTAACAGCGTCTGTTGCAATTTGGCGTGTATGGCAAGAGCTTGGCCTAGAGCAACCTGTAAATCTAGCAGGTCACAGCCTAGGTGAATATTCTGCTCTTGTATGTGCCGGCGTTATCGACTTTAAAGAAGCGATCAAGCTGGTTGAACTACGTGGTCAACTGATGCAAGAAGCGGTTCCTGCAGGTGTTGGTGCAATGTACGCAATCATCGGTCTAGACGATGAAGCGATTGCTAAAGCGTGTGAAGAAGCTGCGCAAGACGAAGTTGTGTCTCCAGTTAACTTTAACTCTCCTGGCCAAGTTGTTATCGCGGGTAACAAAGCTGCAGTAGAGCGTGCTGGTGCACTTTGTAAAGAAGCGGGCGCTAAGCGTGCACTTCCGTTACCTGTTTCTGTGCCGTCTCACTGTGCACTGATGAAGCCAGCAGCAGATAAGCTAGCAGTGGCTCTAGAAGCTCTAGAGTTCAACACGCCAGCATTGCCTGTTATCAATAACGTTGATGTTATCGCTGAAACAGATCCTGCAAAAATTAAAGACGCACTTGTTCGTCAGCTGTACAGCCCAGTTCGTTGGACTGAAGGCGTACAAGCGATGAATGAGCAAGGCGTTGAGAAGCTACTTGAATTAGGCCCTGGTAAAGTTCTTACTGGTCTAACAAAACGAATCGTAAAAACTATGACAGCTGCTGCAGTTAATGACACTGCATCACTAGAAGCTGCTAAGTAAATAACCACTTAATAGAGAAGTTATGATGAATTTAGAAGGCAAAGTTGCACTAGTTACAGGCGCAAGCCGTGGCATCGGTCGTGCAATCGCTGAACTTTTAGTTGAGCGTGGTGCTAAAGTTATCGGTACTGCGACATCTGAAGGCGGCGCAGCTGCAATCAGCGAGTACCTTGGTGAGAACGGTAAAGGTCTTGCTCTTAATGTAACGGATACTGACTCAATTGCTGCTACACTGAAAACCATCAACGATGAATTCGGTGCGATTGACATTCTAGTTAACAACGCAGGTATCACTCGTGATAACCTACTGATGCGTATGAAAGACGACGAATGGAATGACATCATCGATACTAACCTAACGCCTATCTTCCGCATGTCTAAAGCTGTATTGCGTGGCATGATGAAGAAACGTCAAGGCCGTATCGTAAACGTTGGTTCTGTAGTAGGTACTATGGGTAACGCTGGTCAAGCTAACTACGCAGCTGCAAAAGCAGGCGTAATTGGTTTTACTAAATCAATGGCTCGTGAAGTTGCGTCTCGTGGCGTTACAGTGAACACTGTAGCTCCTGGTTTCATCGAAACTGACATGACTAAAGCGCTAAATGATGACCAACGTGCAGCAACTTTGGCGAATGTACCAGCAGGTCGACTAGGTGACCCTCGCGAAATCGCTGAAGCTGTGGTATTTTTGGCGTCACCTGCGGCAGCTTATATCACAGGTGAAACACTTCACGTCAATGGCGGTATGTACATGGTGTAAATTATGTGCAACATTTAAGTCAAGATCATACGTAATTTCGGTTAAAATCGTGAAAATTGTGGTTTGACCAGAAAAGTTGACCTTGCAACTTTCAATAGATTGAATAAACTACGGAAAACATCGCATAAAGCGAACTCTGTAAAGGAAAAGAAAAAATGAGCAACCTCGAAGAACGCGTAAAGAAAATCATTGTTGAACAGCTAGGTGTAGACGAAGCTGAAGTTAAAAACGAAGCTTCTTTCGTTGATGACCTAGGTGCAGATTCTCTAGACACAGTAGAGCTAGTAATGGCTCTAGAAGAAGAATTCGACACTGAAATCCCAGATGAAGAAGCTGAGAAAATTACTACTGTTCAAGCAGCTATCGATTACGTAACTAGCGCTCAGTAATAATCTCTCCCAGGCGGTCACCTCGACCGCCTGTGTTTTATCTAACTCATCTATCCTCATCTTAAATCACCTCAATCCCCGGAGTGTAAAATCGTGTCCAAGCGTCGTGTAGTTGTCACTGGCATGGGTATGTTGTCACCGGTAGGCAACACTGTAGAATCTTCTTGGAAAGCCCTGCTAGCTGGTCAAAGTGGTATCGTTAATATCGATCATTTTGATGCAACCAATTTCTCAACTCGTTTTGCAGGTCTAGTTAAAGACTTTAACTGCGAAGAGTATATGACTAAAAAAGATGCTCGTAAGATGGACTTGTTCATCCAGTACGGCGTCGCAGCAGGTATTCAAGCTTTAGATGATTCAGCCCTAACTATTACTGAAGAAAACGCTCCTCGTGTAGGCGTTGCTATCGGTTCTGGTATTGGTGGTCTTGGTTTGATCGAAGCCGGTCACCAAGCTCTAACTGAAAAAGGCCCTCGTAAGATCAGCCCGTTCTTCGTACCGTCGACGATCGTGAATATGATTGCTGGTCACATGTCTATCATGCGTGGCCTACGCGGTCCAAACATCGCGATTTCTACTGCATGTACGACTGGCCTACATAACATTGGTCACGCGGCTCGTATGATTGCATACGGCGATGCAGACGCAATGCTAGCGGGTGGTGCTGAAAAAGCATCAACTCCACTAGGTATGGGCGGTTTTGGTGCGGCTAAAGCACTTTCTACTCGTAACGATGAGCCTCAAAAAGCTTCTCGTCCATGGGACAAAGGCCGTGATGGCTTCGTTCTTGGCGACGGTGCAGGCATGATGGTTCTTGAAGAGTACGAACATGCGAAAGCTCGTGGCGCTAAGATTTACTGTGAGCTAGTTGGCTTCGGTATGTCGGGTGACGCTTACCACATGACATCTCCAAGTGAAGATGGCTCAGGTGGCGCACTAGCAATGGAAGCGGCTATGCGTGATGCTGGCATTACTGGTGAACAAATCGGTTATGTAAACGCACACGGTACTTCGACTCCTGCAGGTGACGTAGCGGAAGTTAAGGGCATCAAGCGTGCTCTTGGCGAAGCAGGCAGCAAGCAAGTATTGGTTTCTTCTACGAAATCAATGACAGGCCACCTTCTAGGTGCTGCTGGTTCTGCTGAAGCTATCATCACGGCTATGTCTCTGGTTGACCAAATTGTTCCACCAACAATCAACCTAGATGATCCTGAAGAAGGCTTAGATATTGACTTAGTACCTCACACTGCGCGTGAAGTTAGCAACATGGAATATGCTGCATGTAACTCATTCGGTTTCGGTGGTACAAACGGCTGTTTGATCTTCAAAAAGATTTAATCATCTTATTAAAGACGTAAACACTCGTAGATAGTCACAATTAGACTTGTTTTTAAACGGCTTGATGCTTTAGCATTGAGCCGTTTCTTTTTATGGGGAAAAACATGTTTTGGGTTGATGGAGAAAGCCAGCAAACTATCGATATTTTGGATCGCTCGTTTCAGTACGGAGACGGCTGTTTTACGACAATGCTCGTGAGTGATGGTGAGATACAACATCTTCACGATCATCAGCACCGTGTCGACGAGTGCCTTAAAGCACTACGCATTTCTGCTCTTGATTGGGATGTTGTTAGTCTTTGGCTCGATACTGCGCTTCAACACATCCAACATAACGCTCTTCATGGCACAAAGAGCCTTGATGGTTCAAAGAAGCTCCATAACGCCAACAAGCCTCATAATCAAAAAGCAGGGATCAAGCTGCACGTTAGTCGTGGAGCGGGTGGGCGTGGCTACAGTACCAAGAATATCGCCAAGCCGACAATCACCATCAGTACCTTTGATTACCCAAGCCATTATTCAGCGTGGCAAGACTCCGGTGTTGAACTCGGTATCTGCCATCAAGCGCTAGGTTTGAGCCCACTACTGGCTGGCCATAAGCACAATAATCGCCTTGAGCAGATTTTGATGAAAGATGAAATGGATCAAGCTAATGAAGTGGATGGTGTGGTTCTTGATATATCGGGCAATGTGATTGAAACCACCATGGCCAATCTGTTCTGGCGCAAAGGTCAGTCGATATACACACCTCAACTCACTCAAAGTGGTGTCGCGGGGGTTATGCGTAAGCAAGTGTTAACCGCGCTGAATCAGGCTGAACTTTCCGTTACAATTAGTGACTATTGCTTATCTCAACTCATGCAAGCTGATGAGGTTTTCATGACAAACTCCATTTTAGGGGTTGCCCCAGTTACCCGTATTAGTGATACCCAATTTAACATTGGAACCGTTACTCGTAGCCTTCAAGGACAACTAAACTCGTGATCAAAAAGTTATTTATTTTTATTATCTTGTGCTTAATTGCAGCCGGTGCTGCTGGTTTTTATGTTTACAACCAAGCGCAAGATAACCTGAAACAAGTTATTCAATTAGAAAAACCACAAGTCGTGACTGTTGCTTCAGGTAGCAGCTTTAACCGCGTTCTGGCCCAGTTGATTAACGAGGGGCTGTTTGAGGCTTCTCCTTACGAGAAATTAATCCGTAAGTTACATCCTGAGCTTGTAGACGTAAAAGCGGGTACTTTCCTGCTTGAACCGGGTTTAACCTTAGAGCAAGCGCTACAGGTGCTTGTAGAAGGGAAAGAACACCAGTTTACTATTACCTTTGTTGAAGGCAGTCGTTTTGACGAATGGCTTGTTCAGCTAAAAGACAACGAATTCATTCAACAGACATTGGATGGCGTTTCTGAAAAAGAGATCGCTGAAAAGTTGGGTATTGAAAACGAAAAGCTAGAAGGTCTCTTCTTAGCAGAAACGTATCACTACACCTACGGCACCACTGATTTAGATTTGTTGAAGCGCGCGCATCGAGACCTAATGAGCGTGGTGAATGAAGAGTGGGAAAATCGAGCGGATAAGCTGCCTCTTAAATCGCCATACGAAGCGTTAATTCTTGCATCTATCATTGAGAAAGAGACCGCTGTTGCGTCAGAACGTGAGCGTGTTTCTTCTGTGTTTGTTAACCGTCTAAACAAGCGTATGCGTTTGCAAACTGACCCAACGGTTATCTATGGCATGGGTGACAGCTACGATGGCAACATCCGTAAGAAAGACTTACGCACGCCAACGCCTTACAACACCTATACAATGAGTGGCTTGCCACCGACACCTATCGCTATGGCAGGCAAAGCGTCTATCAACGCGGCGTTGAATCCAGAGAAGAGCAACTACTTGTATTTCGTTGCGAGTGGAACAGGTGGGCACGTATTTTCAAAGAGTTTGACTGAGCATAACCGTGCAGTGCGAGCTTACTTAAAGCAATTAAGAAAAAACAGATAAAGAAATAATTATGAATCAGTCGAAATTTATCGTGGTTGAAGGCCTTGAAGGCGCTGGCAAAAGCACAGCAATCAATGCCATCGTTGAGACATTAAAAGCATCGGGTGTTGAAGATATTGTTAATACTCGCGAGCCGGGTGGTACTGTCTTAGCTGAAAAGATGCGTTCATTGGTTAAAGAAGAGCACGAAGGCGAGAAGCTTCAAGACATGACTGAATTGCTGTTGATGTATGCAGCACGTGTTCAATTAGTCGAGAACGTCATCAAGCCGGCACTCGCCAATGGTCAATGGGTATTGGGTGATCGTCATGATATGTCTTCACAGGCATACCAAGGTGGTGGTCGCCAGATCGCGCGCACGACTATGGAATCACTGAAAGCAACCACGCTAGGCGGCTTTAAACCCGATCTAACGCTATATTTGGACCTAGACCCTAGAGTAGGGCTAGAGCGTGCTAGAGGCCGTGGTGAGCTTGATAGAATTGAAAAGATGGACATCTCATTTTTCGACCGCACGCGTGAGCGCTATCTAGAAATTGCAGAACAAGATGATTCTGTACTTGTGATTAACGCGCAGCAAGAAATTGAGCAAGTAGCCGCTGATATTAAAGTCGCGCTAACTGCTTGGCTCGACAAACAGTAGGTAGTCATGGCTGAAGTGTATTCTTGGCTCACACCGGTATGGAGTGAGTGGAAAAAAAGTCTCGATGCGGAGCGTTTTCCTAACTCTGTGATTGTTAATGCACCGGAAGGGCTCGGCGTTGATGCTTTGATTAGCCAACTTACCGACGCATTGATGTGCACGAACTATGAAAGCGAGTCGTGCGGGTTTTGCCACAGCTGTGAGTTAATGAAGTCGGGCAGTCATCCTGATTTTCATGTGATCTCACCCGAGAAAGAAGGTAAGTCGATCACGGTTGATCAAGTGCGTGCCAGTAACCGCTGGGCTCAAGAGTCTTCTCAGTTAGGTGGTTTGCGCGTTATTTTGCTTAACCCTGCTGAAGCAATGAACGAATCGGCTTCCAACGCACTATTGAAAACTCTGGAAGAGCCATCAAGCAAGTGCATCTTCATTCTGTCTACTCGTAACAGTAATCGCTTAATGCCGACTATTATTAGCCGTTGTCAGCAATTCAATGTGGTTAGTCCGCAGTTAGAGACAGCATCAGCGTGGTTAGATGGTGAAGTGGGCAAAGCGGTACCGCAGTATATTTTAGCACTCAATGACAACGCGCCTTTAAAAGCAAAAGCGATGTTTGAGCAAGGTGGCGTTGAAGCTTCAACAAAAGCGCTCGATGGCTTTGTGAATGTGATAAAAGGCACTCAACCTGACATGCTAGAGTTCTCTACAGAGCTTAGCAAAGACCCTTTGATTCAACTTGGCTGGCTTTGGCATCTATTGTCAGATGTACAGAAGCTGCATTTTGGTTTGGCGAATCAGGCTTTCACTCCGAGTGCGAAAGCACTGTGTGAGGCGATGTCTTATCAAAGTGCTTATGCAGCATCGAATAAACTGCTGACATTGATTGAGCAGTTAAAGCAACACCCTGGGCTCAATACGGAGCTACTCATAATGAATTGGCTGATAGCCACTTGCGAGGAAACATGTTCGTAGATTCCCACTGTCATTTAGACAAACTGGATTACCAAGATTTACACACCAGCGTAGAAGATGTGGTTAACAAGGCGAAGGCTGCTAATGTAGACCAATTGCTTTCTGTCGGTGTGACACTCGATTCGTTTGAAAATATGCTCGAGATGATCTCGCCGTTTGATAACGTTAAAGCCTCTTGTGGCGTTCACCCTCTCGATGTTGAAAGTGATTTCAGCCTAGAGACAATGCGTGAATACGCGAGCAACCCTAAGGTTGTGGCGATTGGAGAGACAGGTTTAGATTATCACTACCAACCAGAGACGGCGGAGCTGCAACAGCTACGATTTAAGCAGCATGTTGAGTTAGCCGTTGAGCTGAATAAACCTTTGATCATTCACACTCGTAACGCACGTGAAGACACATTAGCTATTTTACGTGATGGCGGAGCTGAGAAGTGTGGCGGTGTGATTCACTGCTTTACCGAAGATCAAGCATTCGCAGAAGCAGCAATGGAACTAGGTTTCTATATCTCAATTTCAGGCATTGTGACCTTTAAGCAGGCTACAGAACTTAAAGAAGTTGTTAAAAACCTACCGCTAAACAGGTTGCTTATCGAGACGGATTCTCCATACTTGGCGCCCATTCCATATCGTGGAAAGCAGAATCAGCCTGCATATGTCGTCGAAGTGGCGGCCTACATTGCGCAATTAAAAGGTGTGTCGATGAAAGAGGTTGCCGAACAAACGACCAAAAATTACCAAAAACTTTTTTTGCGATAAAAATCTAAGTAAACAAATAAAAGGGAGCAAAAGCTCCCTTTTTGTGTTTTTGATCACCAAAAATACGTTTTTTTTTAATGTTTACGAATTATGTTGAACTTGAGAGCGCTAATTATAACATTTGTAATTTTGTTACTAAAAATAACATTCGCTCCTATTTTATTTACTCAGTAAAATAATAGGGCTCTTGAAAAATACTTATATTTTTCAATTAATTAAATGCTTGTAAAGGATTGCATTTCTAGATTTGACATGTGATCCAAGACGTGTTTTGAAACTAAATTTCGTAAGTGACTAGAAAGTTAGTTCCCCATCAATATATATTTAGCGGCAGAAAATATAATGCAATACATGGTTACATTTTCGCAGGGTGCTAACATATAGGCTACGGGGGTGTGCCGTTAGAACCCTATATAATTATTTTATCTTTATCAGGAGCATAAACATGTTTAAGAACCTTTTTGCTAGCCTGCAGAAAGTTGGTAAGTCTCTGATGCTTCCAGTATCAGTTTTACCAGTTGCGGGTATTTTGCTAGGTGTCGGTGCAGCAGATCTTCCTTTCATTCCAGAAATCGTTTCAAACTTAATGGAACAAGCTGGTGGTTCAGTATTCGGTCAAATGGCACTACTGTTCGCAGTAGGTGTTGCACTTGGCTTTACTAACAACGATGGTGTAGCGGGTCTAGCTGCTATCGTTGGTTACGGCATCATGACTGCTACACTTGGCGTAATGGCTGGTGTAATGGGCGTTGATAAAATCGATACTGGTGTACTAGGTGGTATCCTAGTCGGTGGTGTTGCTGCTTGGGCATTCAACCGTTTCTTCCGTATTCAACTACCAGAGTACCTTGGCTTCTTCGCTGGTAAGCGTGCTGTGCCAATCATCACAGGTTTCTCTGCGATTGGTCTAGCAATCCTACTATCTGTAGTATGGCCACCAGTTGGCGGCGCTATCTCTGCGTTTTCTGATTGGGCTGCTCACCAAAACCCACAAGTGGCGTTTGGTATCTACGGTATCGTTGAGCGTTCTCTAATTCCATTTGGTCTTCACCACGTTTGGAACGTACCTTTCTTCTTTGAAGCTGGTACTTGTGTAAACGCTGCTGGCGAAACTCAAAACGGTGTTCTTACTTGTTACCTAGTTGCTGATGACGCATCTCGTGCAGCGGGCAATGGCTTCGGTCAGCTAGCTGGTGGTTACATGTTCAAGATGTTCGGTCTACCTGCTGCTGCAATCGCGATTGCACACTCAGCTAAGCCTGAAAACCGCGCTAAAGTAATGGGCATCATGGCTTCTGCTGCGTTGACTTCATTCCTAACGGGTATCACTGAACCAATCGAATTCTCTTTCCTATTCGTTGCTCCAGTACTGTACGCAATCCACGCTCTACTAGCTGGTTCTGCATACGTTCTTGCGAACACTCTAGGTTTTGTACACGGTACATCTTTCTCACACGGTCTAATCGACTTCCTAGTTCTATCTGGCAACGCGTCTAAGATGGGCCTAATGGTTGTATGTGGTATTGCTTACGCTGCAATTTACTACATCGTATTCCGCACTGTGATTAAAGCTCTAGACCTTAAAACTCCAGGCCGTGAAGACGAGACTGAAGAAGAGTCAGTTGCGACTGGTTCTGAACTTGCTGGTGAGCTAGTTGCTGCATTCGGTGGCAAAGCGAACATCACTGGTCTTGACGCTTGTATTACTCGTCTACGTGTTGCAGTAGCTGATACAGCTCTTGTTGACCAAGACAAGCTGAAGAAACTAGGCGCTGCAGGTGTTGTAGTAGTAGCGGGTGGCGTACAAGCTATCTTCGGTACTAAGTCTGACAACCTTAAGACAGACATGGATGAGTGGATCCGTAACAACGGTTAATTCTCTGATTCAATAAATCGAAAGGAGGCCGGAAAGGCCTCCTTTTTTGTTTGTGCGCCG
>NZ_JBFRPB010000109.1:0-12487 GCF_041471785.1 Vibrio sp. 10N.261.51.C6
CTTGTGATCAAGAGACAGGCGATTAAGCTGGCTTTTGTTTAGGTCTTAGAAAATTAGGACAGTAATTATCTTAGATTATTCATGTAGCTATCGATTAGAAGCTGTAAGTTAGACCAACACGGCTACGCAGTTCACGAGTCGCTTTAGTTGATGAAGTGCTCACATCACCAAACTCTACATATGGTGCCCATTGACCCATAATATGGCGAATGCTTGCGTTCAACTCGTAGTTGGTATCGTCGTTGTCGTAGATGTCATAGCCATCCGCTTTGTAGTAGTTACCCTCTAAACCAAAGCGCCAGTTTTCCATTGAGTAGTTAACGTTTGCCGTTAGACGGTGACGACGTTGATTAGAAACGTTTTTATCAACCGTGATTGGAACACCGTCACTATCAACAATAACATCACCATTGTCATCGAATTGATACTCTGAGCTGCTAGTGTTCTGTCTCATATCGTAACGGTAACGAGCACTTAGGCTTAGGCCATCAACGCTATCCACTTTGTATGTTGCACGAACTTGAGGCTTGTATGTAACGCCAGATTCACGAGCTTCAATTGGCATACCGTAAGTCATTGTCCAGTTATCGTTTAGTACATGACGGTAGTTTAGACCAAGCTCCCAACCATTGTTCTTCAAATCTTCCATGAATTTACCGTCTTCTCCCTTGAATTTCGCTTCGATATCTACAAGGAAGTTGCCAATGCTATCGCCAAGTTTTACACGAGTAGCGTGTTGATCTGTATGACTCTTGTATTCGTGTCTCATATCGAAAGACGCAGCAGATACAGAGCCAGCAGCGAGTACAGATGCCACAGCAATCACGATTTTAGTTTTATTCATGGTATTAATTCCATATTTATATGGTTGAGTATTGGCCATAATTACAAGCCAAATAGAGTAGTTCTTGTCTTAAATGCATTTTGTTTTTGAAATTATTTCTTGGTTATTTCAAATTTATTTTGCATTTAAATAATACAAATATAGTAGCGATCCGAGGCGTGATGATCTGTGAACTTGATCGTGTTGTTAGGACAAAACCACTATTTACAAAGGGTTACAAAATCGAGTTGTTTCGTTAAGTTGATGTTTTTTAGTGATTTGTTTGGCTGTTGATAATGGTTTTGAAGAGTTTTGTTCATCAATAAATGTGCGCTACAGCAAAAAATTGAACCTTTAGATATCATTTTTATTTGTAATACATTATTATTTACTAACTTTCTGTAGCAACACATAACTTTGCTGTGTTGATTGCATGAACAGACGGTGTGAAGCCGAATAAGTAAGAGTGGTCTTGAAGCTAAATGGATTAAATCCACCGCTTTAAGAACATGAGACATTTACTTGAGGTGATTTAAAGCTCATCAGAGAAGGTTTGAAATGTAGTAGGCAAGGTAGTGACATAGCCTGCTATATAAGTATGAACTTGATAGGAATGAACTGGGTTCGAATCGTTACCCGTTGTTCTCATCAGCGACAAAGAAGAAATCGTTGAAGTGCTTGCGAAAGCATTTTGATTATTGCTCCCAACTATTCTAATTATAACTTCTGCTTTCATCTAGAAAGGTAGGAGATGGTAGTCGAAGATCTACCCTTGCGCTCATGTTGATACAGGCAACATGAGCGTTTTTTTATTTGAAATTTGAGTAGAGAGTCGTGTGCGGCTCAATAAGCGTGTAAACCGCGGCTTAAGAATAGGCTTTTAGGTTGATGACAACACGCTCAAGTGAGTCTGTTACAGCATCAAAGCCACGAACATTCACGCTTAATCACATGAATGTTCGTTTCTCTTCTCTTGTCTCTTAGTTGCAGACGTGTAGCTGCAAACTTTAACAGCAGGCGTTTAGTTATATCAAAGAGCTCCGTGAGAGCTGTTCTTGAGGCTTAGCTTTCTGTAGGCATCCACACCTGTTTAGAGGTGACTTTGTGATCTTTAAAGGTCAGTTCTTCAACTTTGTCACCGTTAGTATTCCAGCGAGTAAGTTTTCCGTTCGCGACTTCACCTTCATCAAACTTCGCTTGGCTGGCCTTATTACCGTTCGGGTAGTAGTCCGTTACCAATCCATCTTTTTGTCCGTCGCTGTATTCAGCTGTCAGGCTTTGTTCCCCATTGGGATACCAGCGAGAGGCGGTGCCTGATAGTTCATTGTCTTTATAATTGAGTTCTGCTTTTTTCTGTCCGTTTGGATACCAGGTTTCAGCTTTGCCTTGCAGTTCACCTTTTACGTAATTCACTTTAGAAGCGACTTGGCCATTCGGATACCAGTTAGTTTCTAGCCCAAGTTCTAAGCCATCGGCAAACTGAGCTTGGGTCGCGACTTGGCCGTTATCGAACTTCTGTTCAAATTGACCAGTGAAAGGTTTTGAATGGTTTACTTGGTAAGCCACGCCTTTACGCATCTGTAAGTAGTCAACAGCATCTTCACGCGGTGTTGCTGCATAGCTCATAGAAGATACCGTACTAAGAGCAATTAAGATTGGAACGTATTTCTTCATAATGACACCTTTTTATTGGACGGGGAAAGTGTAACGGGTGTGTTAAAAGCATTTCACTTCCGTGTATCCCTGTCAGTATCTAATAGTGGTTTTCAAGTTTTCATTATTGGCTGCCTAATATAGGGAACTTTTAAAAGCAAATTATCGATCTTATTTGTACTACAAATATGTTGGTTTAATTCATTTTTATAAATTATATCTAACGATATTTTTGCTGCTCTTCTTTAAGCTTTGATCGTCAAGAATAATAGTTTTTAACGATGAATCTTCGATTTTTAGAGACTTTGTTCATGTTTTTCGGGGTTTTGGTCGAAATTTAGTGCGGATAACTGCACTGACTTGAGGAATTGCGCTCCTAGGTGGTGCAACTTTGAACTCGATCACTTGTATGATTAATTGAGTGTCAGACTGTAAGATCATTGTCACGCATTTGGATTATTGTAGTACAAATATACTTGCCATTTATTTATAGTGACCTCAACAAAAAAACATAAATAAAAGGTCTAACGATGGAACTCAATACCCTGATAGTTGGCATCTACTTCCTATTCTTAATTGCGATAGGGTGGATGTTTCGAACGTTTACAAGTACGACAAGTGATTACTTCCGTGGGGGAGGTAATATGCTGTGGTGGATGGTAGGTGCAACCGCATTTATGACCCAGTTCAGTGCTTGGACATTTACTGGTGCAGCAGGTAAAGCCTTTACCGATGGCTTTGCCGTAGCGATTATCTTCATCGCGAACGCATTCGGTTACCTAATGAACTACCTTTACTTCGCTCCGAAGTTCCGTCAACTGCGTGTTGTGACGGTAATTGAAGCGATTCGTATGCGTTTTGGTAAGGTGAATGAGCAAGTATTTACTTGGTCTGGTATGCCAAACAGCGTTATCTCTGCAGGTATTTGGTTGAATGGTCTAGCAATCATCGCATCGGGTATCTTCGGCTTTGATATGACAACGACGATTGTCCTAACGGGTCTGGTTGTACTGGTGATGTCAGTGACGGGCGGCTCTTGGGCGGTAATCGCATCTGACTTTATGCAGATGGTTATCATCATGGCAGTAACGGTGACATGTGCAGTCGTTGCTATTTACCACGGTGGCGGTGTTACGCAGATCATTAGCGACTTCCCAACGGATTCGTTCATCACGGGTGACAACCTTAACTACATGAGCATCTTCAGCATCTGGGCTGTGTTCATCTTCTTAAAGCAGTTCAGCATTACCAACAACATGCTTAACTCTTACCGTTACCTTGCTGCAAAAGATTCAAACAACGCACGTAAAGCAGCACTGCTTGCTTGTGTACTAATGACGCTTGGTCCAATCATCTGGTTCATGCCTTCTTGGTTCATGGCTGGTCAAGGTGTTGATTTAGCAGCTGCTTACCCAGAAGCTGGCAGCAAAGCCGCTGACTTCGCTTACCTTTACTTCGTTCAAGAATACATGCCTGCAGGTATGGTTGGCCTTCTGATTGCCGCTATGTTCGCAGCAACAATGTCTTCAATGGACTCAGGTCTAAACCGTAACTCAGGTATCTTCGTTAAGAACTTCTACGAGCCGATTCTTCGTCCTAAAGCGACAGAGAAAGAGCTAATGGTTGTTTCTAAACTAACGTCTACCTTCTTCGGTATCGCGATCATCTTGGTTGCTCTGTTCATCAACTCTCTTAAAGGTCTGAGCCTTTTCGACACCATGATGTACGTGGGCGCATTGATCGGCTTCCCAATGACAATTCCAGCATTCTGTGGCTTCTTCATCCGTAAAACACCGGATTGGGCAGGTTGGGGCACGCTAGTTGTAGGTGGTGTGGTTTCTTACTTCGTTGGTTTCGTTATCACTGCGGACATGATTCAAAACTGGTTCGGTCTAAATGAACTAACTGGCCGTGAGTGGGCTGACCTGAAAGTGGCTATCGGCCTTATAGGTCACATCATATTTACTGCTGGCTTCTTTGTTCTTTCAACACTGTTCTACAAGCCTCTTGCTGAGCACCGTGAGAAAGACGTAGACAAGTTCTTCAACAACCTAGCGACGCCACTAGTTGCTGAAAGTAATGAACAGAAGAAACTGGATAACAAGCAACGTCGTATGTTGGGTTCACTTATCGCGGTAGCGGGTGTGGGCGTAATGACTATGTTCGTACTGCCAAACCCAATGTGGGGACGCATGGTATTCGTTCTGTGTGGCTTGATTGTGTTCTCTGTTGGTCTGTTACTTGTTAAAGCAGTCGATGACAAAGTCGAGCAACAAGACGAAGTGACTCCAGCCGAAGGCTAATTTAATACGCATCCTAAATAACATCACGGCCACCTGAACGGGTGGTCGTCATTTTTATAATCCAAACTTTAATGTGAGATGTACGATGAACAAAAAACTATTATCGGTAAGCATTATTAGCGCGTTCACACTCGCTTTTGCAACAGGCTGTACAACACAAGAAAAAACAGCACCCGTAGTCAGTGTCGCTGAACAAGCTACGCCTGCTGTTAGCGAAATTGACCGTAGTTACCTATTGAGCAGTGACCGCTTAACAGAGGTAGATGGCGACACTTTAGCCGTTGCTTCGGAAGAGCAAGTGGCTGCGCTTAAAGCACAATTTGAAAACCTAAAAGATGGCGACGAAGTGGTTATCCCTGCCGGTAAATACGCGAACTTAGGTCAAGTGACGATCACGGCGAATGACATCACTATCAAGGCTGAGCAAGCAGGCTCTGCGTGGATCACTGGTTTGATTCAGTTTGAACTGAAAGGCGATGACATCACGCTTGATGGCTTGGTATTTACTGAGGGCGGTCCTAACGAACGCTTTGGTGCAGTACGTATGATGGGTAATGGCAACACGCTGCAAAACTCAACATTCTACTACTTCAACCATGATTACACGTACGAGCCAGACGAGCGTCGTTCTGAGTATCCAAAGTACCTATGGGTTTCTCTATGGGGTAAAGATGGCAAAGTCATCAACAACCGTTTCGAAGGTAAGCAAAAACGCGGCACTTTGATCGGTGTACAAAAAGATGACACAGCCGACAACCACCTGATCGCAAATAATATCTTCATGGATCAAAAGCCTAACCAATTCAATGAATTCGATATCAAAGAAGCGATTCGTTACAACGGCAACAGCTGGGAAGCGATCCGTATTGGTGATTCTAAAGCTTCACAGTGGGATTCAAGTTCTAAGTTCGTGAACAACCTGATGATCGATATGGATGGTGAGCGTGAGCTTATCTCGATTAAGTCGGGCGACAACACGATCTCAGGTAATACTATTTTCCAAAGCACCGCGCTTATTTCACTGCGTCACGGAAAAGGCAACACGGTTGAGAACAACATGATTCTTGGCAATGGAAAGCGCCTAACCGGCGGCGTCCGTATCTACGATGAAGATCATGTGATTCGCAATAACTACATTGCAAACACTCGAGGCCGCGATGGTTTGATCGAAGGCAACGCTGACCTACGTGGCGGCATTGTTATTAACACAGGTATTATCGACGTAGCGAATGGTGAGCAGCTAGATCAATCGGTGAAAGGCAAAGAGCTGAACAAGCAGTGGACACCGAAAAACATCACCATCGAGAATAACTCTCTAGTCGACACTGAGTGGGGCATTGTTTACGGCAACCAAAGCCACCGTGTAAGTTTGTTTGACAACGCAGAAGTGGAAGGCATTTATGCGGGCGTTGATGTGGCGTTCAAACACAACGTGGTTGATAACTCGCAATCTCCTGAGTTTGTAAGTGTGCGTGCAACGCAAGATTACCCATTAGTCGGCGCAACCTACACAGACGAAACTTACGTAGGTCAAGTAACGGATTCTGGGTTGATTGAAAGCTATTCGGTTGAACTGCCAAAAATGACGGTTGAGAACGGTATCAACGCTTATCAAGGCGAAGGTGCAGACGTGTCTAAACTTGCGGTCGTGACGGCTGAAACAGCGGGTCCGGACTACGTGCTTGAGAATACGACTAAGTAAGTTATTGGCTATGGGTCATTACTTAATGGCTAATGCTTAATGGTTTGAGCTATCAAATCAATTCACGATAGCTGTCTTGACCATTAACACTTAAAAAGCCTCAACAGATAATGTCTGTTGAGGCTTTATCGATCTTAGGTTGTGACTATCTCGATCTTACGTCGTGACTACTGTGATTTATACTTATGCAGCAGATCCCAAGGGATATGGCATAAGTGATGATCTTCAGGAAATAGGCTCAAATGATGCTGGTGGATGTCGTCGCTGGCAACATAATTGGTCAATGGCAATATCTCGAGTGCGATACGGTCGGCGTCGTCACGAGAGGCAACATAGTGCTTAGCTTCGGTTAAGTGTTCTGCATTAGTGCTGTATACACCTGTGCGGTATTTCTCTCCGACATCGACACCTTGTTTATTCAAGCTGTAAGGGTCGATAATCTCAAACAAGTGTTCCATCAAAATCGTGACTGACGTGATGTTTGGATCAAATTCAATTTGTACGCACTCCGCGTAGCCATTGTAATCGCTTTGTCTACCGTCGCTTTGTGTCGTTTTGTTCTCTGTTGGCTGGGCGCTTCCATTAGCACGGCCTGCTTCTGTGCTGATAACACCAGGAACGTACTTAATAAATTCTTGTACACCCCACAAGCAGCCGCCAGCTAAATAAATTTGTTCCATACTTCTCTTTGAGCTCTCTGTGTTTGTTGATGTTCGTTAGGTACCCGAATCAATACGATGATACCCGTACGTATAAAAAAGCGTCTATAAAAATGAGCGCGCAAATAAAAACAAGCGTTTAGGCATTGTAAACCTGTGCGACTGAACAAACATAAGTTTAATATGATTTGTGATTATATAAGTCAGTATTGCTTTGTCATCAACTCGAATCTCAACATCAAGTGAGCGTTACTCTAAACATGTTTGATCAAATAAAAGACTTCATTAATCCGAGCAAGAACCCAGACTTGACTCAGGCTCATGAATATCAGCGCAAGCATCTTCCTACATTGTGGCTGTTGGGCAAAACGGGGGCGGGCAAGTCATCGTTTATTCAAGCGGTCACGGGCGACTCTTCTGTAGAAGTGGGCAATGGTTTTGCGCCTTGTACCATGACGGCGATGTCGTATGAGTTTCCGCAAGACAAACCCGTGATGAGGTTTCTTGATACCAGAGGACTCAGCGAAGCGAATTACGATGCGAAAGAGGATTTGGAAGAGATTGGTCAGGCAGGTAATGCGTTAGTCGTTGTAATGAAAGCCGACGAACCTGAACAATCCGCTGTGCTTACGGCTCTAAAACAGATTAAGAAACAGAAGAAGATTAAACACTTGTTGCTGGTTCATACGGCGGTGTTGTCTTCCAGTGAACCAGATCGAGCAAGGCAAATTCAGTTCAACACCAAACAAGTAGAGAAGGCTTGGGGTAAAGAGTTTGAATCGGTAGCGGTCGATTTCGAAACGGATGACAACGCTATGTCTAACAGCGAAGCGGTTTACAACTATGACATCTTGTTAGAAAAGCTGAGCAGTATTCTTCCGGTGATAGGAATGATGGTGCAAGACAAAGAACATTCCACGCAAGAAGAAGCCAACTTTGATCAAGTAGAAAACGAAGTGCTTTGGTATGCAGGAAGTGCCGCAGCGAGTGACCTGATTCCGGGTGTTGGTTTGGTGTCGGTACCTGCGATTCAAGCTAAAATGCTTCACAGCTTGGCCAATCAATATGGGGTCGAATGGAATAAGAGAGTCTTTAGTGAGTTGATAGGCACTCTGGGAAGCAGCTTTGCTTTGCAATACGGAATGAAGCTGGGCACTCGACAGTTGATAAAGCTGATTCCAGTTTATGGTCAAACGGTAGGTGCGGTGGCTGCAGCGGCAATGAGTTTCGGCACCTCTTATGGTTTAGGTCGCGCGGCTTGTTTTTACTTCTATCATAAGAACAAAGGTGAAGAAGTGTCTGAACAAGAGATGCAGAAGATCTACAAAGAATCTCTGAAAAAAGGAAAGGCGGCGTCGGGTTATGAAGAAAATTAGAAACCTATTTCGATTACTGGCGGTGCTATCGAGCGGACGCTGGGGCATTGCCCTGATTTCGGCGATCTTCCCAAGCATTATCATGATGGGTTTTGGTGTCTTCTTGGCGATCAAATACGGTTATCTACTCGAAATGTCGATTGCCATTGCCGTGAGTACCTTGGTGTTCACCATTCCTTTATTCATTTCTAGCCGTTCTTCAAGCCGCTCTTCAAATAAAGAGTCTTTCTCGAATAAAGAGAGTGGCGGCCTTGGCGAGGATACTGCTGAAGCTGAATCACAGCATAAAAAAGCTGATATCAACGATGCATTGGTTAAGGCTTCGGCTGATTGGTCTCAAAAAGAGCTGTCGATCTGGAATGATTCAAAATACCATGTACGCCAACAATTAATGGTCGACATAGAGTGGGGTAACCTAGACCAAACCGGTTTAGAGGTACTTGAATTTGTTGCGAAAAAGTTTGATAAGAAATCACTCGATTTTTCGATTCCTGAAGGACTAAAGCTGTTCGAAGAGGTCAGCCGACGCTACAAATTGGTAGTGCGAGAGCATATCCCCGGCATTGAGTATCTCAAGGTTTCTTACATCAAAGCGGGCTACGAAGCCTACGATAAATACGGTGAGCTAGGACAGAAGATCTTCAAAGCGGCTATTTGGGGTAACCACCTTAAAAACTTGTATTTGAATCCACTCAAGGTGATTTCTGATTTAGGACGAGAACAAGCGACAGCAACGATGACAAGGGGTGTGGTTGATGACATGCAATACGCCGCCAAACAAGCCTTGTTAGATGAAGTTGCGGCGGTGGCGATTGATCTCTATAGCGGACGTTTCAGCATTGAAGATGAAGCATTGAAAGCGTCCGATGTGTCTGAACTCGACGAACAACGCTTTGCTCCAGAGTTAGAGCCCGTGCGAATCGTGCTGGTGGGGCAAACGAGCTCTGGTAAATCTTCACTGATTAATGCCCTTAAGCAAGAGCTGGTTGCCGAAGTGGATGTACTGCCATCAACCGACACTTCAACGGTTTACAACGCGTTTGTCGACGACAATGATGTTCGCGTTGTTGATCTTCAGGGGCTTGATGGCAATCCTAAAACCGAAGCCTTAATGCTGAAAGAGATGACCCAAGCGGATGTGGTGCTATGGGTGCTTAAAGCCAATCAATCTGCGCGTGATTTGGATAAGCAATTGAAAGATAGATTTGATGCTTTCTATGACGATCCTAAGAACATCTCACGCAAGAAGCCGATTGTGGTGTCGGTTGTGAATCAGGTAGACCGATTAAAGCCTGTAGACGATTGGCAACCACCGTATGACTTAGAGAATCCAACATCGACCAAAGCAAAGATCATTGCTCAAGCGCTCGAATACAATCATATATTGCTGCAAACCGATATCGTGTTACCGCTGGCGATTGCGCCAGAAAAGGTACAGTTTGGTTTAGATACTTTAAGGCAGACGTTGATAGAGCGTATCGCTGACGCAAATAACGTTCAGAGAAACCGCCAACGTTTAGAAGCCATGAAAAGAGGCTCGTCGGTTAAAGGCCAACTGAATAAAGCAGTCAAAGTGGGTAAGAAGGTGGCACCCAGCGTATTGAAAGCGGCGACACCAAAACTGGCTGAAATGGCCATCAAGCAAGCCGTGAAGAAGAAGTAAGTCATTCACTGCGAATACGGTTCTGGTGAGGTTTGAGCCTCATCAGAATTTATCTTTTCTAGATCGGCGAGTTTTGGATCTTGGCTTTATTAGATGATGGCTTTTTTAGAAAACAGCTATCTTCGCCCCTTATTAGAGAGGTGTTGATTTCAAAAGAGATTTGATATTATTAAGTAACTCGCTGAACTAGTTTAATAGTATATAAACGGCTGTGATTCACAGTTTATATAACATGCTATCGTATTTAATTATCATTCTAAATGTTGATCACATTTATACTTTTCTAAGCTGTATTTATAAAACAATTACACTATATTTAAATTTCGGATTATCTTGATTTCAACGTAGGGATATATTGTGAACATGTATCTGAAATGGCAATCAACAACATGGCTAACCTTGTTAGCTTGGTATACCTTAGATCACCAGCTCTCGTTCCGCCTTTCTTCAGAGTAGTACCCTCTAGGCGTCACACGCCAGCAAAGCAGCGTGCTTTGTTTACCTATCAGCAGCTTTGATAACCTTTGAACGCATGAATGTCGCACTTATTATTTCGTGCAGAATATTCGTTGTTTTGTCGTTCTCGCTAATTATCTTAGCCTCTGTTTAGGTTTGATTAATAAGTCATTATTTAATTTGTTTATTTTCACTGTTAATTTTCTGTGTATCTTTATACGGAACTATTAATTTAATAGTGAGGACTCGTGACATCTAAAGAAAATACATTTCGATCTGATCGGAATGTATTGAAAGGTATTATTATGGAAAACTTCAAACATCTACCAGAACCGTTTCGTATTCGTGTTGTAGAGCCAGTAAAAAGAACAACTCGCGCCTATCGTGAACAAGCCATTGTCGACGCGGGCATGAACCCATTTTTGCTCGACAGTGATGATGTGTTTATCGACTTACTGACAGACAGCGGAACAGGATCTATCACTCAGCGTATGCAAGCCGCGATGTTAATGGGTGATGAAGCTTACAGTGGTAGCCGCAGTTACTACGCATTGTCGAATGCGGTTAAGGATATCTTCGGTTACGAGTTGACGATTCCAACACACCAAGGACGCGGTGCAGAGCAGATCTACATTCCGGTTCTTATTAAGAAGCGTGAAATGGAGAAAGGGCTCGATCGCAGCAAAATGGTCGCCTTGTCGAACTACTTCTTCGATACAACACAAGGCCACACCCAAGTGAATTGCTGTGTGGCGAAGAACGTTTATACCAAAGAAGCGTTCGATACCTCAGTGAACGCGGATTTCAAAGGCAACTTCGATGTGGTGAAGCTGGAAGAAGCGATCTTAGAAGCGGGCGCAGCCAATGTTCCCTACATTGTGAGCACCATTACTTGTAACTCTGCTGGTGGACAGCCAGTGTCTATCGCCAATCTAAAAGCCGTGTATGAAATCGCTCAGAAGTACGATATTCCTGTGATCATGGACTCGGCACGCTACGCAGAAAATGCCTACTTCATTCAACAACGTGAAGCGGGTTATCAGGATTGGACAATCGAACAGATCACGCGTGAGTCTTACAAATACGCGGATGGTTTAGCTATGTCTGCCAAGAAAGATGCCATGGTGCAAATGGGCGGCTTGTTGTGCTTTAAAGACGACGCTTTCATGGATGTGTACACAGAGTGTCGAACCTTGTGTGTGGTGCAAGAGGGCTTCCCAACCTATGGTGGCTTAGAAGGTGGCGCGATGGAGCGTCTTGCGGTTGGCCTTTATGACGGCATGCGTCAAGACTGGTTGGAATATCGTATTGGTCAGGTTCAGTACTTAGTCGATGGCTTAGAAGCGATAGGTATCGTATGCCAACAAGCAGGCGGTCATGCAGCGTTTGTCGATGCGGGTAAACTGCTTCCTCATATTCCAGCAGGCCAATTCCCGGCGCATGCTTTGGCGTGTGAACTGTATAAAGTGGCAGGTATTAGAGCGGTTGAAATTGGTTCTTTACTGCAAGGTCGTGACCCTGCAACGGGCGAGCAACATCCATGTCCTGCAGAATTATTACGCTTAACCATTCCACGTGCCACTTATACGCAAACCCATATGGATTTCATTATTGAAGCGTTCGAAAAAGTGAAAGAGAACGCAAGCAAAGTGAAAGGGCTCGATTTTACCTACGAGCCGCCGGTGTTAAGACACTTCACTGCGCGCTTGAAAGAGGTTGAAACCGTTGAAAAACAGACAGAAAAAAAGAATGAACAAACGCTCGAAGAAGCATTTTAAAATAAAAACATAAGCGAATAGTCACTAGAAACATAATCAAAGGCTCCCTCGGGAGTAATGCCGTTCACTTAAGA
>NZ_JBFRPB010000110.1:0-268 GCF_041471785.1 Vibrio sp. 10N.261.51.C6
AAAGTTCTCAATGTTTATCTGCTCTTAGTTAATAAGAACGGTATAAACACAACAAACACATTCAAGTGTCTTGGCTTTTTGTCTTCACTTTTTAAAAGTGGAAATAAAGAGTGATTCAAACTTAGTTTGAATCGAAATTGAGTCCGGCAAACAGTCATTGAGAATTAACCCTTCTTAATGACAACCAAAAACCTTGGTTAGTTGCCATACGCTTATTTGTCTTCACTTTTTAAAGTGAAAGCAAATAGAAACCCTTTCGGGTTGTATG
>NZ_JBFRPB010000111.1:0-372 GCF_041471785.1 Vibrio sp. 10N.261.51.C6
TTTTAAAAGTGAAGACAAAAAGTTTGAACACTTGTCAGCGACGACAAGTATTCCACTGCGGAGTGGTAGTTCAGTTGGTTAGAATACCGGCCTGTCACGCCGGGGGTCGCGGGTTCGAGTCCCGTCCACTCCGCCACTTATTCAGAGTTTCAGCTCTTTAAAACTGAAATAGGGGTGTAGCTCCAATTGGCAGAGCAGCGGATTCCAAATCCGCGTGTTGGGAGTTCGAATCTCTCCACCCCTGCCATATTTAAGGCTCTAGCAGAAATGCTAGAGCCTTTTTGCTTTCTGGAATTTAATAAATTACAGAAAGTAGCCTGGTATAAACAGCCCATTATACCAATCCGGAAAATTAATACCAATCCGGAAAAT
>NZ_JBFRPB010000112.1:0-259 GCF_041471785.1 Vibrio sp. 10N.261.51.C6
ACGCATCTTCATCTGAATGGTTTTTTGCTGGCTCGCAAGCTTTTTGAAGTCAGTGTTATTAAGGCTATCCATGGCTAAATTTCACAATAATTCATCAATCTTAATTAGATCACATTTTTACTTTAATTGGTATAATTGGTATAATTGGTATAATTGGTATTACAGCACTCATAAAACCTAACAACAAACACTTTTCTTCAAATGTAAAAAAGCCCTGCTATTGCTAGCAGGGCTTCTCTAATAAGTGGCGGAGTGGACG
>NZ_JBFRPB010000113.1:0-957 GCF_041471785.1 Vibrio sp. 10N.261.51.C6
GTATCCGCCCCATGAACCCACGGGGCGACTTGTCAGTGTTTGAAGTTCCAAGGTAGGAGTGCGTCGATATCAGGCTCTGCTTTCGCGAGCTCTTTCATGCACTTGACCATGTAGTCGTAGAGGATAAGACCGTTGGCTTTCGCGGTCTCGATGATGCTGTAAAGCATCGCGCTCGCCTCAGCACCATTTGGTGTGTTAGAGAACAGCCAATTTTTTCTGCCAATGACCAGTGGTTTAATTGCACGTTCAGCGCGATTATTATCGATAGATAAGTGACCATCGTCGATATAACGAATGAGCTTTGGCCATTGCCCGAGCGTGTACTTTATCGCTTTACCTAGTGGGCTAGAGCCTATCACCTTCTGGGTTGTCATCCATTGGTAAAGCTCATCCAGTATCGGCTTGGCATACGCTTGACGCTCTGCTTTTCGCTCTTCGGCAGGCGCACCTTTTAAGCGTGATTCTATCCCGTAGAGTTTTGGGATTTTAGCCAGCGCTTTATCAGCCTTGCCCGATTTACCTTTCCCTTGAAGCTTTTTAGCATCCATGAACTTGCGACGAGCATGCGCTAAGCACCCTACCTTGGTGACGTGATGAAGTCCATCATAAGCCGCGTAGCCATCGGTTTGTAGATAACCGTTGTAGTCACCTAAAAAGTCCACGGGACACGCCCTCGCGCGACTGTTTTGATAGTCGTACAAGGCAATATTTTTCACATTCGGCAGTGCCGCTTCGGGTGAGTCAGCGCCTGAGCAGTAGAGCCACATATAACACTTCTTCTCTTCTTTGAGCACATTGAGCGGCGTTTCATCCGCTTGAACCACCACTTGTTGAAGTAGGTGCTCTTTCAAGGCGGCATACAGCGGGGCGAACTTCTCACTGACTTGGATGACCCACCTAGCCATGGTGGTACGTGATAGCTCGATACCCGACTGGTTAAACAGCGATTCTTGACGA
>NZ_JBFRPB010000114.1:0-353 GCF_041471785.1 Vibrio sp. 10N.261.51.C6
TCACTGTCTACCGCATAAACAGGCAGATCAAAGCTGAGCTCGTTGTTACCACGGGCATCTTGATGGTCCAACGCTTCAATGAGTGTGAACGTGTATTCACCTAATATGGTGCTAGAAAAACTCAGCGTAAATACCGTGGTTTCGACATTCGTCGCACTAGTAGTAAAACCAATGTAGTCACCCGACCCTGTCGGCTCTTCACGTAACTCAACGGCTAAACCGTTCGATTTAAGATCATCGTTAGTATTGAATTCCGTTGGTTCAATTCGGAAACGAACCACATCATCACTTTGGTTGGTAAATGTGATGGTTTGAGTGGAGCTCACCGCGCTGCCACTAGGAGCGGAGCCATC
>NZ_JBFRPB010000115.1:0-1744 GCF_041471785.1 Vibrio sp. 10N.261.51.C6
TGTGATCACCAAGCGATTCTGTCGTACCTTAACTACCAAACGACTTTGTCGTTAGCCTAATTACCGAGGGAAATTGACGGTCCTACTTTTTACGTAATCCTTTGACTATCACTGTGAATTAGTCAAAGGGTGTATAGGATGATCGTTATGGATGCTAAATCCCAGCTTACCGTGGATGTCATTGCTAAAGTGGCACTTAACAAAATCTCTATTCTCAATGCCTCGAAACTGCTCAATAAATCCCCCCGAACCATTGAACGTTACCTCAGGCGATACCGTACCGATGGTATTCGTTTCGTTGTTCATGGCAACACAGGAAGAGCACCCGCTAATAAAATCCCCGTGACCTTAAAGAAGCAAGTTCAAGATCTGATAAAAGCCAAGTATTACGACTTTAACATGCTTCATTTGGCAGACATGCTGGAAGTGTTTGAAGGCATCAAAGTAAAGCGAGAGACACTTCGTACCTGGGCGCACGAAATCCATCATGTAAAACGAGCTAAACATCGCCGCTCCAAAGTAAGAAGACGACGAGAGCGCATGGAGGCAGAAGGCTTAATGTTGCAAATGGACGGCAGCCCCCACCTTTGGTTCGGGGACAAAAAGTCCTGCCTTATCGCTATGATTGATGACGCAACCAGTGACGTTCATGCAGAGTTCTTTCCTTCAGAAACTACGGAAGGCTGCCTTAAAGTAATGAAGGCTTATATCGAAAAAAAGGGGCTTTTTAAGACGCTTTATGTCGATAGAGCGGGTATCTTTGGTGGACCAAAACGCTGCCACTTCTCTCAGATGCAACGAGCCTGCGAAGAGCTTGGTATAGAAATTATTTTTGCCAACTCCCCCCAAGGAAAAGGTCGTATCGAACGTGCCTTCGATACGTTCCAAGATCGTCTCGTCCCTGAGTTAAGACTGGCGGGGATCACCGATATGAATAGCGCAAATGACTACCTGCAAAACACTTTCATCCCTGACTATTGGGCGACAACCCTCACCGTCAACGCTAAGCAGGTGCGCTCGGAACATAAGCCCGTTCCGAAACACCTAAACCTCGATGCGATATGTATCCAAAAAGAATATCGAAAAATCCGTCGGGACCATACCTTCAGTTATGGTAACGCAATGTATCAAATTACCTCTCCGTTAAGGCACTCTATCGTGAGTCAACAAGTTGAGCTACGTAAGCAACTTGATGGTAACTTCGCCGCTTACTTTGCTGACCGAGAGCTGTCCATTAAAGAGCTTGTTGAGCCTAGCTCTAGGAAAGAATACGGGGAAGAAGTTCAGAAAAAGCTCGATGCTATTGAACTTGCCAAGGAGTTAGGCAATGTGAGAGAAGCTGCTCGGCAGAGCGGTTGCTCTGTCAAAAGCATTCACAACAACCGTCAACTTCTCGAAGCACATGGTCCATTAGCTTTGAAACGTATGTATGGCCAATCAAGGCACAGTAACCGCATCGATGAGAAGACTCGAAATGTCGTCATCTCATTAACGCTCAAATTACCTCATCTAACATCGATCAGGATCAGTGGTGAGATGAGAAAGCGATTTAACATCTCAATTAGTCACTCAACAGTAAGGAACATCTGGCTTGAAGAAAAGCTGAATACAAGAGAGTTACGGGAAGCTCGTGCCGAGGCATCAATTATCGAATAAGAGCAGAACTGTCATGGTTGACTACTATTAATAAGACTGTGACAGAGTCCTTCGGTAATTAGACCGTCAACCTCCCTCGGTAATCACA
>NZ_JBFRPB010000116.1:0-222 GCF_041471785.1 Vibrio sp. 10N.261.51.C6
AACATGTAATTCTAAAGCTATTACCCCTCTCTTCTTAAATAAATAGGAACAGAATGGTAATGAATTGACTGTGCCGAATAACTACAAGTAGTTAAACGTATTGGTCACTCAGTTCATTGAAATCAATTTTGATTCCGAAGAATCTGTTTTATCTAACGATAAAACGTTTTGATATTCATCAACGAGTGCCCACACAGATTGATAGGTTTAAATTGTTAAAGA
>NZ_JBFRPB010000117.1:0-233 GCF_041471785.1 Vibrio sp. 10N.261.51.C6
GATCAAACTCTTCAATTTAAGATTTTGTGACTCAACGAATACTGACTTCAAAACTACAAAAAGTAATTCTAAAGCTATTACCATTCCAACAGAATGATAATGAATTGACTGTGCCGATAATAAATTATCGATTGGTCACTCAGTTCATTGAAATCAATGTGATTCCTAAGAATCAATTTTTGATATTCATCAACGAGTGCCCACACAGATTGATAGGTTTAAATTGTTAAAGA
>NZ_JBFRPB010000117.1:677-1161 GCF_041471785.1 Vibrio sp. 10N.261.51.C6
TCTTCAATTTAAGATTTTGTCGGCTCAATGAATACTGACTTCAAAACTACAAAAAGTAATTCTAAAGCTATTATCTTTCCAACAGAAAGATAATGAATTGACTGTGCCAAATACCTTCTTTCTACAAGAGAAAGTAGTTATTCGTATTGGTCACTCAGTTCATTGAAACCAAATTTGATTCCGAGGAATCTGTTTTACTTCTCTTTAAAAAAGGGAAGATAAAACGTTTTGATATTCATCAACGAGTGCCCACACAGATTGATAGGTTTAAATTGTTAAAGAGCTTCTCTTCGTTGTGACTTACATCACTTCGGAAGAGGCGGCCATTCTAGCGATTTAATTCTCAGTGTCAAACACTTATTTGGAATTAATTCCTACTTTCTAAAAGTAGAAGCGAATCATCGCTTAAAGCTAGTTGCCTTACTAACATTTCTCGCTGAAGCCTTGTGGCGTCTGCCGTGTCAGTGAGGCGGCATTATAGAGA
>NZ_JBFRPB010000118.1:0-282 GCF_041471785.1 Vibrio sp. 10N.261.51.C6
TATGACTACAAAGATTTGCTGCGGTCGTGGCGGAATTGGTAGACGCACCAGATTTAGGTTCTGGCGCCGAGAGGTGTGAGAGTTCAAGTCTCTCCGACCGCACCATTATTTAGAATGTGTTTCTTTCATTAGATGACCATTCATTGTTGGGCTATCGCCAAGCGGTAAGGCACCGGCTTTTGATGCCGGCATTCCCTGGTTCGAATCCAGGTAGCCCAGCCACTATTACAACGTTATATTGAATCACCAATATTCAGTATGGCTACAAAGATTTGCTGCGGT
>NZ_JBFRPB010000119.1:0-367 GCF_041471785.1 Vibrio sp. 10N.261.51.C6
AAAGATTTGCTGCGGTCGTGGCGGAATTGGTAGACGCACCAGATTTAGGTTCTGGCGCCGAGAGGTGTGAGAGTTCAAGTCTCTCCGACCGCACCATTATTTAGAATGTGTTTCTTTCATTAGATGACCATTCATTGTTGGGCTATCGCCAAGCGGTAAGGCACTGGCTTTTGATGCCAGCATTCCCTGGTTCGAATCCAGGTAGCCCAGCCATTACAACGTTACTTAGACAAACCATAAGTCTTCTTAACTATACTCTTCGCTAGAGTAAAAGCTTTGCTGCGGTCGTGGCGGAATTGGTAGACGCACCAGATTTAGGTTCTGGCGCCGAGAGGTGTGAGAGTTCAAGTCTCTCCGACCGCACCAT
>NZ_JBFRPB010000120.1:0-1412 GCF_041471785.1 Vibrio sp. 10N.261.51.C6
TAATGCCGTTCACTTAAGAGTGAACGGCATTTTTGTTCTTAGCATACCGTTGTGGTCTGGGTTTAACTCTTCTAGGGAATGTCCTTTCCCTTCGCCCTTCAAGTATTAAGCTTTCAGCCATGTTGTGGAACCCCTTTAGCTGACGAGGTATTGCGCCTGGTGTTGAATAAGGTAAGCCTACAAGTAACGCTGATACATGAGCTAACGTGCCGTTAAAACTCAGTTGATAAGGAAGGTAATTTCCCTTTAAATTGAAGCAGAGCTCGACCATCTGATATCGGATTAAATTGTAAGTAAGCAAGATGCCCCATAACTCCTGCTTGACCAGCTCTGGTAAACGACTTCGCAGCGTAAGACGGTTTCCAAGCATGTATTGTTTTTGCTCTCGGTAGCCCAGCTCTATTTCCCAACGATGCTCATAAAGGCCTGCAATATCTTTTGATGGGTAACGCAGGGAGTCCGTCATGGAGGTTAATACTTGGTAGTCTTTTCCTTTAATTTTACGAGTGACAAGTCGAGCGGTTATCGACTTTGGTAAATCAGGCCATAGCTTTCTAGCTCTTGGATTACTGTGTAATTGAACAAGTTTGTCATTTCGCCCTAAAGATTGAACAATGTCATATTGTGTATTTTTCTTGAGGGGGATAAGCCAATGGCGCTCTGAGCCAGAGTCTTGCCATTTATGTAATAAACCTAAAGAATAGAACCCCTTATCGAACATTGTTACGCTATGGTTTGGTGTTGTTTCTATTAGTTTTTCAGCTAATATCATTTCGTTTGTATTGTAATTATCAAATGCACTGGCCGTAATAATGTGACTGCTTAGTTCCATTTGGCAGACCATTCTCACTTGCGGATATTGCGTCCCTTTTTGTCGAGAAAATGCCTTTTCATTTTGCGGGTTATCGGGCGTTCGCCAAACAACGCCATCGACGCCAAGCAGCGTTAATCCATTCCATTGGGGTAACTTTGCACTGTTTAACCATGACGTAGTCATTCGCTCAAAGACCGCTTTAATTGCGTCTTCACCCAACGTCTTTCGACGTTGAGTTAACGCACTCGGTGCGACAAAAGCTTTACCTGTACGGTCGACAATATCAAGTTGGTTCACTAAATCTTTCATGGATTTACTGTTATAGATAGCCATTCCAACAAGCAGCCACACCATGGATTCTAAAGTTAATTTCCTCTTTCTCATCGTGACAGTATCAGTAAGAGAATAGGCTTCGTCGATGAGTTCAATTGGAAGCAAGTCAGACAAAGTCTCAACGCTGCTAGGTTTCCAATCATTAATTATGTTTAGAGCTTGAGAAACATCCATAAAAAAATCCAAGTGCATTAAATACACTTGGATTTTGACAGCTCTGAAGGATCCTTCAACCGATCGCTTTGGCTTTAACTGATCGGCATTA
>NZ_JBFRPB010000121.1:0-369 GCF_041471785.1 Vibrio sp. 10N.261.51.C6
TGGCAACGATTTGTCACCGCTTAAAAGGCCATCGTTGATGGGCTCATCTGGGCCAGTTTACTTGCGCTGATCATTAGGCGTAGTATTGCGCTTCAGATAATGCCATCGGTCTCATTATTTAAAGCGGCAAAAAATGTGGATGTCTGGCTGTTACCAATATTTGAATGTATCAGTCACGGCGCATGGTCAGAAATCAGCAATAAAATCGAATGGGCTACCAGTTATATATCAAGGAACACTCAAAAGTCCGCGCAGAGGAAGTCTAAAGAAAACATTACGTTAGACGGAATTTACGCTGAGCTTAGTGCTTAAGGTTCTGTCTATGAATGTTCTCTAAAATGATTCAGAGACTCTGTTTAATCAAAAGAA
>NZ_JBFRPB010000122.1:0-14959 GCF_041471785.1 Vibrio sp. 10N.261.51.C6
TGTGATCAAGAGACAGCCCATTGGGTGCCTTTTTTGATCGCGTTTGGCCTCGCTATTCAAGAGACACCAAGCTGATGATTACTCCGCTTGGTGGATACTCTCTTGAATCGTCAAACGTACTTCAGGGTAAAGCATTGAGTAGAGAAGCTTAGCGAATTGCTGAGTCTTGTCTAAATCACAGTTACCATCGTTATCCAGATATTGCTGTTGTTTCAGAGTTGCGAACATCGACGCAAACACGCCTTTATCGAAGAACTCTGGTGCATTGATGCCTTGCAGACGACCAAGTCGCTGTGCAATGTCTTGGCTCTTCTGTTCAAGATCGGATTTATCCAGATCAGGGTTCTCTGCTAACAGGTTCAAAGCAATAGAGTAGCGTTGTAGCGTTTCTGAAATCGTACGACCTAACAGCATCAGTGCTTGGCTGTTTGATTGGTTGATGGTGACTTCATTATCAGAAACCACAAGCATACCTTGGTTAACCAGCTCTTCAATGATGTTAGAAACCACGCCTTCAAGCTTGTCTTCGTCGTAGCTTAGGAACAGCTCTTTCTTCAAGAACGGGTAGATAGCAGCAACGTTCTCTTGGATCGCGTCAATCGATAAACCGCGCTGACGAATGGTCATCTGGGCAATTAAAGATGGCAGAGCGAACAAGTGAATGATGTTGTTTCGGTAGTAGGTCATCAGAATTGACTGGTGACGGTCTAGCGAAATAATGTCGCCCATTGAGTCTGATTCAATCAAGAACTTGTTCAGTGATTCAGCATGTTTTACTAAATCTTCAGCGCTGTCTTTTGGCACAGTGAACGTTGCCGAATATGGAACATTCTTAAGCAGAGACAGGTAGCAATTAATCTGAGAAACCAAAGAGTCACGAGACAATGCGCGCTGTCTTGAAGCCAATAGTGCCGTTGCACAAAGGGTCAGGGCATTGGTCGCTGCCGCATCGTTAATGTGCGTCATCATTTTGGTCGCCAAGTCATTAACCACCGGGTTCATCCATTGTGGTTTGCTAGTGCCCATTGGGTCGATGTCTTTGGTCCACTCAGGTGAGTGTTCATTCAGGTATTGGTTCAGTTGAATTGGCTCACCGAAGTTCACGTAGCCTTTACCAAAGTTACGCAGCTTACGAATGGTACGAATCACTAAGCTCGCGTTTTCTTTCTCTTTACGCTTACCACGAAGTTCTTTTGCGTAAGTCGCCACTTCCATCACGTGCTCGTAGCCGATGTACACAGGAACCAAAGTCACCGGGCGATTCATGCCGCGCAGCATCGCTTGAATAGTCATCGCCAACATGCCGGTCTTCGCTTGCAATAAACGACCTGTACGAGAACGCCCACCTTCACTGAAGTACTCTACTGAGTAACCTTTAGCGAACAACTCCGCTAGGTATTCACGGAAAATCGTCGAGTACAGCTTGTTGCCTTTGAAGCTACGACGAATAAAGAACGCACCACCATGACGGAAAATAGGACCGGCAGGGAAGAAGTTCAGGTTGATACCCGCAGCGATGTGCGGCGGCACCATGCCTTCATGATAAAGCACATAAGAAAGCAGTAAGTAGTCCATGTGGCTACGGTGACAAGGCACGTAAACAATCTCGTGACCATCTTGAGCCAACTTACGAACCGTTGAAGCGTTGCTGATATGCAGGCCTTGGTACAACTTATTCCACAGCCAACCAAGAATCTTCTCACCACGCTTGATCAGCGAGTAAGAGAAGTTCGCAGCAATCTCGTCCATGATGTCTTGAGCTTCTTTGCTCGCTTTCTCGATCGAGATGTTCTTTGCTTGTGCTTCGTCTTCAATCGCTTTTTTGATCGCTTCTGATTTTAACAGGCGATCAAACAGAGCTTGGCGACTTGGCAGGTTAGGGCCTGATGCTGCAAGCTTTTGGCGAGAGAAGTGAATACGTGCCACGCGCGCCAGTTTGTGCGCGATGGTGCTGTCGGTGCCGTGTGAGTTAGCCATGTAGCGTAGAGAAACCACTGGGCTGAAACGAACCAGACAGTCACGACCGGCTAGCAATACAGCTTTTGATTTCTCTAAGCCGTTCATTGCCTGTAGGTAAGGCTTCTGGTTATTCTCTTTACCAGGCTTACGTCCCCACAGCACTGTAGCAGGGATAACTTGAACATCGAGCTCAGAGTCGTCAGCGTGCAGTGAAAGCAATTCAGAGAACACTTCAATTGAAGAGCTTGGTACATAATCATCGTCTTGCAGCAGAGTTTTGCGAGAAGAGATAAAAACGTAGCGTTGCAGTGATTTGCCGTTGATTTCAAGCTTGCTCAACGGATCAGGTAGGCCTAATTCAAGTGCATGTTTTTGCAATGTAAGAATGTCGACACTTGAGCGAAACGGTAAGGCGTATACAATCGGTTTGCTCAAATCAATGTTCAAATCCTCAACAGGGTTTGAAGGAATTGATGTGCCCTTTACCAATACGGATAAAGGTAGCTTCATTAATGAACGTGAAAAAGATTGTCCAGAAGACATATAGGTTCACTGCCTCAATAGTTATTTCAATGTGCTGAAGCGTATCTCTATTTCTCTGATAAAAAGGATAAATCCTATGAGTGAAATAGGGATAAGCCTAGGCGTAAATTTAATCGATGCAAGAATACCAGAAACTGGTCTAACCTTTTAATGGAAATAGTCATATTGCCGTTAAGTTTGTGGAAAATCATTCATCGACTGATTGAGTATAGGGTTAAAAATGACCAAAAAATCAAACACCGGATTCAAACGCATCATCAAAGCAGCAGGCTTTTCATGGCAAGGCATTACGAGTTCGTTTAAAAATGAGGCTGCATTTCGACAGGAAGTGTTCATGGCGGTCGTGCTTATTCCGTTGGCATTTTACCTAGATGTAAGCCAAGTTGAACGAATCTTAATGATCTCATCGGTGGTATTGGTGATGGTTGTCGAGCTAATCAATACCGCGATTGAAGCGGTTGTCGACCGAATCGGCAGTGAACATCATGAGCTTTCTGGGATGGCTAAAGATGTCGGTTCGGCAGCAGTTTTCATCTGTTTGGCACTCGCAGGTTATGTGTGGCTAGAGATCCTGTTTTTGTAATTTGCTAAAAATGAACTAAAAACAACCAATTGCTTTGCTTTTGTTCAGTTACTGGATATACTCACAGTCAACTGTATAAAAAGACAGGTGAATCATGAAGCCGTTAACGCCCCGCCAGCAACAAGTCTTTGACCTTATCAAAGGTAAGATCGAAGATTCCGGTATGCCACCGACACGTGCAGAAATCGCGCGTGAACTAGGCTTCCGTTCTGCTAATGCTGCAGAAGAACATTTGAAAGCTCTTGCTCGTAAAGAAGCGATTGAGATTATCCCGGGTGCGTCTCGCGGTATTCGTATTTTGCTTGAAGATGCAGCAAACGAAGAGCAAGGTTTACCATTAATCGGTCAGGTTGCCGCTGGTGAGCCTATCTTGGCTCAAGAGCATGTAGAAATGCATTACCAAGTTGATCCAGGCATGTTTAAACCACAAGCTGACTTCTTACTTCGTGTAAATGGCGAAAGTATGAAAGACATCGGTATTATGGATGGTGATTTATTAGCTGTTCATAAAACACAAGATGTACGCGATGGTCAGGTTGTAGTGGCTCGTGTCGATGATGATGTAACGGTAAAACGCCTAGAACGTAAAGGTTCAACGGTTCTGTTACATGCTGAAAATGAAGAGTTTTCTCCAATCCATGTCGATCTAGAATCTCAACACTTGTCTATTGAAGGGCTTGCGGTTGGTATTATTCGCAACACCGACTGGATGTAGTCAGTACAAACAGCTTATTGATATTTATTCTCAATAACTTGCCATTGTAATTGATATTCATTATCATCTTCTTTGTCGAGATACAAGGAAGATGATGATGCCAAACCCAACCAAACCTCAAATGAAGCCGCTTACTCGTAAGCCGCGCTCCTCTGTTCAAAAGGCTTCTTCTGAACAAGGGTCTGCACATCAAGAATTCCAAGTTCCGACGAACCTCGTTCAGCATCTTTGGTTTCGTAGCCGTGAAAGCCTAGCTGATGATGGTCTCGTTTATGATCCTATCGCAGCTCAAGCCTGCAAGCGTTGCCAGCTCGCACCAGAATGTCTTACCGGTGAACTCGACCAACAGCAACTCCTTTACGCGACACTGACTCAACTTTGTGATTCTCAAGTTCAACAGTTTTTATCTCATAACCCAGATGCTTGGATTATTAACGTGGGAGCAGGGCTCGATACCCGTTTCTACCGTTTAGATAATGGCCGCTGTCATTGGGTTGAGTTAGATGTAACCGAGAATCTGCTTTGGCGACAACGCTTGTTCCACAAAAATGAACGCTATCGCTTAGAGTGTGGCTCTGTTGATGACCTAACTTGGTTGGATGAACTTAATATTCCAGAACAAGCCTCGGTGATGGTGGTGTGTGAACATGCTTTGCTGGATTGTAATGAACAACAGACCGCGAACTTCATTCAGTCTTTGAGCCGCTACTTTACTCATGCACATGCGTGTTTAGTCTTAGCTGGAGATAAAAGCTCAAGTACGTTGGGACAAAAGCTTGGTTCAGGAAAGTATGCTCATGGGTTGTCTTCACCAATAGACAGCGTTCTTAATTGGCTGCCATGGGCACAATGGGTAAAAGCGTTTTCTCCCCTAGACCAACAATGCAATCGTTGGAAATTGTGGCAGCGGCTTCTTTGTAAAATCTCTCAGGTCAAAAAGCGTTTAACGCCGCAGTTAGTGCTCGTTAAGTGGTAACCCTAGTGGTTCTGTATTTCGAGTAACTGAGTACATAGCCGGTATAAGTAAAGTTCCACAACATAGTGAAAGCCCACCCACTAGGTTAAACTATCGCCTCTAATCTAAGAGGTGATCGTGAAGCTATTTAATCCCCAAACTATTTTTCAAACGCTATCCAATCAGGCGATGCACAAAAAAGTGCTGCTGCTCGCGATCCCGATGGTTCTCTCTAATATTACTGTTCCACTGCTGGGCTTAGTCGATGCGGCGGTTATCGGTCACCTCGAGCACTCTTGGTATTTAGGTGGTGTGGCGCTGGGCGGCACAATGATCAGCGTGACCTTTTGGTTGCTTGGTTTCCTGCGCATGTCGACAACAGGGCTAGCCGCACAATCTTATGGTGCGAATGATGGCAAGCAACTTGGTTTAGTCTTTGTGCAAGGCGTGACCATGGCCTTAGGGTTTGCTGGTGTCTTTTTGCTTTTACACAGTCTAGTCGCCGATTTAGTTTTCTCATTGAGTAGCGCCAGTGATCAAGTTAAGCACTATGGTCAGCAATATTTCTCAATCCGCGCTTGGAGTGCGCCTGCTGCGCTAACTAACTTTGTGATTCTAGGTTGGTTACTCGGGACTCAAAATGCCAAAGCGCCCATGTGGATGGTCATCATCACCAATATCACCAATATCGTTTTGGATATTGTTTTTGTTATCGGCTTAGGATGGCAAGTGGAAGGTGCAGCATTGGCATCTGTAATGGCTGATTATGCCGGTCTAACATTTGGCTTGATTTGTGTTTACCGAATCTGGGCGAAGAAGCAGTTACCATCGCCATGGGATCTGCTTAAGAAAACCAGCCAAGGTTTGAGTCGTTTCGTGAAATTGAATCGCGATATCTTTCTTCGTTCATTGTATCTACAAGCGACTTTCACTTTCATGACTTTCCAAGGTGCAAGCTTTGGCGATGATGTTGTTGCGGCCAATGCAGTGTTGATGAGTTTCTTGATGATCATCTCTTATGGGATGGATGGCTTTGCCTACGCAATGGAAGCGATGGTCGGTAAGGCGATAGGCGCGAAAGACAAAGATGAACTGAACCAGTCATTGATTGGTACTTTCTTCTGGAGCTTTAATATTTGTTTGGTACTGACCATAGCATTCGCACTCGCTGGCTCGAGCTTAATTAATATGATCACTACCATTCCTGACGTGAAGAACCAAGCCGAGGTGTATTTACCGTGGTTAGTCGCAATGCCATTGGTGTCTATGTGGTGCTTCTTGTTGGATGGTATTTTTGTTGGAGCAACCAAGGGCAAGGATATGCGCAATAGTATGTTTGTTGCGACCTGTAGTTTCTTCGCGATTTTCTATTTAGCATCAGGTTTAGAGAACCATGCACTGTGGTTAGCGATGCTGAGCTTTATGGCAATGCGCGGAATTGGTCTTGGTGTGTTGTTTGTTTCTCAGTGGAAGAAAGGGGAGTTTCTCGCTTAGCTCTGAGGGCTCTGTTTGTGGAGAGTAAATGAGGCTGTACAGGTAAAGGGGTATTTAGAACATCATGATCTAATTACTATCAATGCCTTAATATTCAGTGTTTTAAATAAAAACAGCAAGCGCGTGGCTTGCTATTTATGTATTTGGCCTATGGGTGGTCAAATACTCCTATTGGTTCTTTATCTAGAATAAACGGTTAAGCCCGTTGAGTGCTGCAACACGATAAGCTTCCGCCATCGTTGGATAGTTAAAGGTCGTATTCACAAAGTACTCGATGGTATTTGCTTCGCCTTTCTGCTCCATGATCGCTTGTCCGATATGGATGATTTCAGCGGCACGCTCACCAAACACGTGGATACCTAAAATCTCTTTGGTTTCGCGATGGAACAGGATCTTCAAGCTACCAATATCTTTACCCGCAATTTGAGCACGAGCTAGGTGTTTGAAAGAAGAACGTCCTACTTCATACGGTACTTTAGCTGCGGTAAGTTCTTGCTCGGTTTTACCAACAGAACTGATCTCCGGGATGGTGTAGATGCCGGTTGGAATGTCTTCGATAAGGTGGCGTTCAGCTTCACCTTTCACAATTGCTTGAGCCACAAATCGACCTTGGTCATAAGCCGCGCTTGCTAGGCTAGGGTAGCCAATCACATCACCGACAGCGTAAACATGGTCAACATTGGTTTGGTAATTGGTATTTACTGAGACTTGCCCACGCGAGTCCGCTTCTAAGCCAACAGCACCAAGGTTCAGTTTATCGGTATTACCCGTTCGGCCATTGGCATACAGTAGGCAATCAGCGCGCATCTTTTTACCTGACTCTAGGTGAATGATCACGCCATCATCAGTGCCTTCAATTTTCTCAAAGGTTTCATCGTTGCGAATCACGACACCGCTGTTCCAGAAGTGATAAGAAAGTGCATCTGAGGTTTCATTGTCTAGGAATGACAACAGACGGTCACGAGTATTGATAAGATCGGTTTTTACACCCAAACCGCGGAAAATCGACGCGTATTCACAACCAATAACGCCAGCACCATAGATGATGATGTGTTGCGGGTCGTGTTTAAGAGAAAGAATCGAGTCACTGTCGTAGATACGTTCATGCAGGAAGTCGACGTTATCTGGTTGGTAAGGGCGAGAGCCTGTCGCGATAACAAATTTGTCTGCACTGTAATGTTCTTCAGTGCCATCGCTTTGCATTACCGAGACAGTGTTGGTATCGATAAAACGTGCAGTACCAAAGACCAACGTGCACTGGTTGCGGTCGTAGAAGCCTTGGCGTAATCGAGTCTGCTTGTCGATAACCGATTTGGCATGCCCCAAAATGTTAGAAAACGTTGAGTGTATGCTTTTGTTGTTCTGACAAAACAGCGGATTACTGTTGAATTCGATAATACGACTTACGGCATGACGCAGTGCCTTTGAAGGAATGGTTCCCCAGTGAGTACAACCACCACCAACGCTGCTCTCTTTCTCAATGATTGCAACGTTCAACCCGGCTTTGGTTAATCCCATCGCTGCCCCTTCTCCTCCGGGGCCACTACCAATTACGATTACATCAAAGTGGTTGGAGTGCGGCATAGATATCTTCCTTGTTATATTTGATTAACATTGCTTTAGCGAGATTTTAACCGATTCTGTTCTCGGGTACATGAAAAGGGCATCAGAGAGTCGGTGGGATCACGCAGTGTTATCGAAAAAATAATATTTGGTATGTCGTATGTCTCCAAATGACAGCGTGGATATTGAAATTTTTTCTTCGAACGTATTTACTTCGGTACGTGAACAAAGAGGTATGTTTAGTGTCTTATATAACCAGAGTGCCTTATATAAATAAGTGATTCGCGTTATATTGAATAGAGTATTAGACATGCCTGTTTAGGCTGTAAAAGAAGAAATTGATAAAGTATGAAACCAATGGGCATTCGCGCACAGCAAAAAGAAAAAACTCGTCGCAGCTTAATCGATGCAGCATTTAGCCAACTCAGCGCCGATCGTAGTTTTTCCAATCTAAGCTTGAGAGAAGTCGCTCGTGAGGCTGGAATAGCACCGACTTCCTTTTATCGTCACTTCAAAGACATGGATGAGCTTGGCTTAACCATGGTTGATGAAGGTGGCTTACTGCTGCGCCAGTTAATGCGTCAAGCTAGGCAACGCATAGTAAAAGAAGGCAGTGTGATTCGTACATCGGTTGAAACCTTTATGGAATTCATTGAAAGCAGCCCTAACGTATTCAGACTGTTATTGCGAGAGCGCTCAGGAACTTCATTTGAGTTTCGTGCAGCGGTAGCTCGTGAGATACAGCACTTCTCTGCTGAGTTAACCGAATATTTGATAACGACTGGCATGACACGAGACGAAGCTTTTACTCAAGCTGAAGCCTCCGTTATCTTGGTCTTCAACTCAGGGGCAGAAGCATTAGATTTAGATCGACGTCAGCGAGATGAACTGGCTGAACGCTTGATCATGCAATTGCGAATGATGGCCAAAGGGGCTTTTTGGTATCGTAAAGAACGTGAACGTAACCGATTAAAAGGCGGGATTGAATAATGTCGAATGAAAATAATACTGTAAACCGTGGTTCAGAAAGAAAGACACTCGTACTTGCTGTTATTGCCGGTGTGTGTGGTGATGCTCTGTTATCTTGGGTAACAATGAGCGAAGTGGGCTTCTCTATTTTCCCACTGATTGCTTTAGTCTTGGCTGTACAAGCACTTTACCAAGAGTACCTAACTAACCCAGTATCTGAAGATATTCCACTAGTAGGTTTGGCTTGTTTCTTTGTAGGTGCATTTGGCCACTCGGCTTTTGTGAAGGCACAACACCCTGATGCTGGCTCAAACTTCTTTGCGATTATTGTCGCGATGTTGCTTCTTGCATGGGTAGGTAAGAAACTCGGCTTTATCGGCAAAACTGCTTAAGTTGATTTAGAAATTAAAAAAACGAGCCAATGGGCTCGTTTTTTTGTATCTGCTGTTTGGCTTAGACCTGAAAGCGATACTTACGCTTTACGCTCTAGGAATACGCCAGCTTCCATGTGGTGCGTGTAAGGGAACTGGTCAAACAGAGCAAAACGAGTGATGTCGTGCGTTTCGCTTAGGATGTCTAGGTTCTCTTTCAATGTTTCAGGGTTACAAGAGATGTACATGATACGCTCGTAGCCTTGAACCATCTTACAAGTATCAACATCCATACCTGAACGCGGTGGATCAACAAAGATAGTGTTGCAGTTGTAGCTCTTAAGATCGATGTTCGCTTGCTGTAGACGACGGAACTCACGCTTGCCTTCCATTGCTACAGTAAAATCTTCTGCAGACATACGGATGATCTGAACATTTTCAATGTTGTTCGCAGCGATGTTGTATTGCGCAGATTCTACTGACGGTTTCGCCAGTTCAGTTGCCAGTACACGCTCGAAGTTTTGTGCTAGCGCTAATGAGAAGTTACCGTTACCACAGTAAAGCTCAAGTAAGTCGCCTTTGCTGTCTTGAGTACAATCGACAGCCCATTCCAACATTTTCTCTGCCACTTTGCCGTTGGGTTGAGTAAAGCTGTTCTCTACTTGTTGGTAGATGTAGCTATCACCATTCACATCTAGCTTTTCAATTACGTAGTCGCGGTCCAGTACGATTTTCATCTTACGCGCACGGCCAATCAGGTTTAGGTTAAAACCTTCATCGTTTAATTGCTGCTTAAGTGCTTTAGCATCTTGAATCCACTGTTCACCTAATTGACGGTGGTAAAGCAATGACACCAAAATTTCGCCGCTTAACGTAGAAAGGAAGTCTACTTGGAATAGCTTGTGGCGCAGAGAGTGGTTGTCCTTCATTGCATCTGTTAATAGAGGCATTAGGTCATTGATAAGACGGCTAGCTGCAGGGAACTGGTCTACGCGGTATTTTTCTTTAGTCTCTTGATTGAACATGACGTAATACATATCGTCACCTTCATGCCACACGCGGAACTCAGCACGCATGCGGTAGTGTTGTTCTGGAGATTCATACACTTCCAGTTCAGGCACATCATATTCTGAGAACATTTCTGTAAGACGCTCTGTCTTTTCTGCCAGTTGTTCTTGGTAGCGTTGCGGGTTTACATCTAAATTCGCCATGGTTATGCCTTTTGCTGTCGTGCTTTTAAATCAAGAGCGCAGATTTTATTCAATCACAGGCGCTTGTCCAGTGTTGAGCGCCATTCAATGTAAATCGACCATGAAAACTATAGCTTATAACTATCTTAGACTAGACAAATGATTCAGAGGTCAATACTATCTCCGGCAAGCTGGTGCCATTTAGATGTATAGATGGCTGAAGAGGGAATCTGGTGTGAATCCAGAACTGACGCGCAGCGGTAAAAGAGAACGAGTATTCATAAGACACTGCAAATAGCTTTTTGTGGGAAGTCGAATATCAGGTAACCATAAGGTTGTGCTCTTGAGTCCGAATACCTGCCAGCGGCTAAACCATGACATGTGGTTTGGTAGGAATTTACGCGATTTAGGATCACAACATGAACAAATCCCTTTTAGCGGTTGCTGTAGCATCGCTGCTTTCACCTATCTCCAATTTACACGCCCAACAAGCATCTGCCGACGAAACCATGGTGGTGACGGCTAACCGTTTTGAGCAAAGCACGGAAAGTGTTGTCGCTCAAGTTGAAGTAGTAACACGCCAAGATATCGATCGAATTCAAGCTAAGTCTCTAACAGATGTGTTTAGACGATTGACGGGTATTCAGGTTTCACAAAATGGAGGCCGAGGACAGCAAGCTTCGATCTTTGTTCGTGGTGCTAACTCTGATCAAGTGCTTGTTCTCATTGATGGTATTCGTTTTGCGCGAGCTGCAAAGGGTGGTGTCGATTTTAGCCAGTTACCAATTACATTCGTTGACCGAGTGGAATACGTTCGAGGAGCTCGTGCCGCTATGTATGGCTCAGAAGCTATCGGCGGTGTTATCAACATTATTACTGTTGCAAACTCTGACAATGAAAAAACGGCAGTTAGTGCAGGTTTAGGAAGCTTAGATTACCAAGAGCTGAGCTTTGTTAGTGGTACTAAGGTCGGTGAAAATGGTCACTTGAACGTATCTGTAGGTTACGATTCCGATGAGGGATACAACGTTCATCCATTACCAGGTGTTAATGATGGTGATCGCCATGGTTTTGAATCACGCAATGCTCTAATTGGTTATGTTCATAATTTTGATCAGCAATGGAGTGGCTTCGCGAATTTCCGTATGTTTGAAACCATTTCTCAGTACGATGGTTCATTTGGTACAGACCATTCTTACAAAGAAGCTGAAGTTCAAAATTCGACCTTTGCTACTGGTGTTAAATATAGTGGCAGTGAACTTAAGTCTGATTTCTTAGTTAACTATCAGAATCAAGATAACTGGAACTACGAACAGTCTTTAGGCAAGAACTCAGCGTCAGCAACATCTGATGAGCTTGAACAGCTAAATGTTCAATGGGTGAATTCATACAAACTAACGTCGTCACTGACTCTTAGTGGTGGTGTAGATTGGCGTGATGAGGCTTATATTGTTAAGCCTTCGAATACTGAATACGACAGAACGAATGTTGCGTACTTCGCTGCATTAAACGCAGATGCGGATAAAGTGTTCGGAGAACTGAGTCTTCGTGTTGATGACAATGAGCAGTTTGGTACAGAAACTACTTACAACACAGGGTTAGGCTATCGTTATGCTGAGTGGCTTGTTGTAAAAGCAGCTTATGGCACATCCTTCAAAGCACCTAACTTGTATCAACTATATAGCTACTACGGTAATGCACAGTTAGAAGCTGAAAAGGCAGATTCATTTGAACTGACTTTTGGTGGCTTAATCAAGGATGTTGATTGGTCGATTACTGGCTATGACACGAACGTCGAAGACTTAATTGATTACAACTACGCGACAAGTAAGTACTACAATACCGATGGCGAAAGCCAATTACGTGGTGTGGAAATGGTCGTTGGATTTGATACTAGCTTTATTAACCACCAAGTGAGCGCTAATTTCCAAGACCCAGAAGATCAATCTGGTGAGCAACTGATACGCCGAGCTAAGAAGATTTACAAGTATAATGCAGTGGCTAGTTTCGATGATGTTGATGTTTCATTAGGTTTCCAATATGTAGGTGAGAGACCGGACTTCTCTGAAGATCTCGCAGCGTATAGCTTGTTTGATGTTTCAGTGAACTACTATGCGAATGAAAACCTTACTTTAAATGGTCGAGTGGATAACTTAACTGACGAAGAGTACGAGACTGCTGGTGGATACCCATCACCAGAGCGTACATATTACGTGAATGCTACTTACCAATTCTAATTATCACCTAAACCGCCTTCGGGCGGTTTTTTCTTATTGGGTATATCAATGAAAAAGAAAGTCGTCATAAGTTGGTCGTCAGGCAAAGACTCTACATTAACCCTAGAACGTCTACTTGAAAGCACCGAGTATGAAGTTGTTGCTCTCTATACTACGTATGTTGGTGATGAGGTTCCTTTCCAAGTCACGTCAATCGAGGTTGTCGGAATGCAGGCAACATTGTTCGGCTTGCCATTAATAACGATTGAGCTGCCGGAAGTCTTCCCAAGTAACGAGATCTATCAAAGTACGATTGTTACGGCGCTTAAAGGATCGGGTTTATCTATTGATGCCGTCGCATTTGGCGATATGTTTTGCAATGGCATTGCCGACTATAGAAAAAGCTATATAGAACCGGCTGGCTGGGAGTGTGTGTTTCCACTAATGGGAGAGAGTAGCCAAACTCTGGCTCAAGAAATCATAAATAGAGGAATTGAAACCTTTCTCGTCACAGTTGATAGCGATGCATTAGACATGAGCTATTGCGGGAAAGAATACACGCCTGAACTAATAGACAGTTTGCCAAGTCACGTCGACCCATGTGGAGAAGATGGTGAGTTCCATACCTTAGTCACGTCAGCGCCATGCTTTAAAGGTAAGCTTAAGATAGAGCTAGAAAATGTAGAGCAGGGTGAGCGCTTTGGGCATCAACGCTACCGAGCTTGCATTATGTAGAGTGATGATTGGCGAAAACTAGGTGAAGGGGTATCATTGCTGCGGAACTTATTACAGGTAATGGTTGTGTCGGAAAGCATACAAAAAAACATATTGGTCTTTGATTCTGGAGTTGGCGGTCTGTCTGTATATAAAGAGATAAGCCAGTTACTACCCAATCACAACTATATCTATGTATTCGATAACGAGGCTTACCCTTATGGTGAGCTCGATCAGCAAGTCCTCATTCAGCGAGTCCAAAGTATCGTCGCCAGTTTTGTGGCGAGTCACGCTATTGATATCGTGGTGATAGCTTGTAATACGGCCAGTACGATAGTCCTGCCGACACTTCGCGCTAATAACCTTATCCCTATTGTCGGCGTAGTCCCGGCAATCAAACCTGCTTCGTTACTGGCTAATAAAGCGGTTGGCCTTATTGCGACTCCCGCGACGATTACTCGTGAATACACACACGAGCTCATCAAAAACTTCTCGAGTAATAAAAGAGTAGAGCTGTTGGGTTCTACTCGGCTGGTGGATATGGCCGAAGATAAACTCAGAGGCGAGGAGATTAGCCTTGAAGAGTTACAGCAAATCCTTCAGCCGATGATCAACACAATTGATGTGGCTGTATTAGGATGTACTCATTTCCCATTGATCAAATCAGAGATTCAACAAGTACTAGGTGAAAGTGTAGTGCTGATAGATTCTGGTAAAGCGATAGCTAAGCGGGTTCAAGATTTGTTGGGTTTGGAAAGCGTTAATAAAGAAGGGGGAGTACGTGAAGTTTTTTGTAGTGCACTTCCTAAAAAAGAAAGTGCACTAAATAGTATGTTAAAGCAGTTAGGGTTTAGCTCAGTTCAGATTCGTCCGCTTCAGGATGTTTAGGATCATTTGCAACACGTACTTTTAAAGTGCGTTGCATGTAATCTTTATCGTTAAGTGCAGAGATTGCATGATTCACATCATTACTTGCCATAACAACAAATCCAAAGCCTCTTCTTTTACCAGTACGTTTGTCTTTCATTAAACGTACTGCAAATACTTCACCATGCTCTGAGAATAATTCACGTACATGTGATTCGTTCGCTTTGTATGGAAGGTTACCCACATAAAGTGTTTTGGTTGAAGCCTTAGGTTCTGAATCTGATTTTGAGTCGGTGCTTGAAAAGTTAACAACAAAAGCGGAAGCCAAGACACCAAGGATAAAGGTAATTGCAGGCGATATATCTACCTGAGAGAAAACAATGCCGCCTAATACAGCCAGTGCGACAATTAACAACATCGATTTTTTTGAGTTCATATCGGAATACTACATATTAATAAACGAAATAGACGCATCTACCATTAACAAAATAGACACATGAATCTTACGTTCATGGCTTTCATTTTTCCAATGTATTGCTGTGATACGTCTCAAATGTTTAGTTTTTATTCGAAAAATGCGGATCTGGTGGCTTTTTAGGCGAACAAAACTTTTATTTCAAAAAGCCCTTGTGCTCCATCTCAATCTCTCTATAATGCCGCCTCACCGACACGGAGTGAGACGAAAGTCACACAGCGAAATCGGTAGAGAAAAAGAGTTTGAAAATAACCCTTGACTCTCAAAGTGGTGCAGGTATAGTACGCACCCCTAGCGACTGAGATGTGAATCACAAAACGCTAGCGCTCTTTAACAATTTAAACC
>NZ_JBFRPB010000123.1:0-8512 GCF_041471785.1 Vibrio sp. 10N.261.51.C6
GTGCCGTCTATCCGACAATTATCATTTTTAGCGACAGCTGCCCGTTTAACTTGATTGCATATGCTAGCTAAGTAAAACATTATTGTTATTTAAGCCACTTATACATGGCCACTTTCCCTACTCTGGAAAGTGGCTTTTTTTGTTTTGCCGTACCTGTGGTTATTGATGGTTTGCTAATTTAACGAAAGCGCTGGCAAATAAATGTCCAAAAACGAGTTGAACGAAGCCGCTCTGCGGCTGTGATCCGACTATCAGTTAACCCTGTTTAAACTTGATCAGACCTTCATAATCACCGGCATGAATCACTGAGTTGATTTTTCATATACGCCAGAAACGAAAAATGTCGCATCCATGCGACATTTCTCTTTTGGCGGCCAAACCAGTTTTGCTATATCCATTCTAGATTTCAATCCATTAGGAGGTTATTCAGAATGTAATTATAAGACGCTGTTAATGTTGATTAGTTCCCTTTATGCGGCATTTTTTTTCGATTTATCTTCTAAGTCGAATGACGCAGCGATTAATTTCTTGGTGTAGTTGTTTTTCGGCGCATTGAAAATCTCTTCTGCAGACCCTTCTTCCATTACTTCGCCCTTCTGCATCACCAGTACGCGATCCGACAGTGCTTTCACTACCGAGAGATCGTGGCTGATGAACAGGAAGCCGATATTGTGCTTGGCTTGAATGTCTTTCAGCAGGTCAATCACGGTCAGTTGTACAGAGCGATCGAGTGCTGAAGTCGGTTCATCCAGCAAAATGAAAGAGGGCTCTAGAATCAGTGCGCGAGCAATCGCGATACGTTGTCTTTGCCCGCCAGAGAACTCATGTGGATAACGGTTTATTGAATTCGGCTCTAAGCGAACTTCAATCAATGCTTTGTGCGCTCTTTCTAAACGTTCTTGCTTGGATAGATGAGGTTGATGCACCGTTAAGCCTTCGGTGATGATTTCCCCAACAGTCATGCGTGGTGATAAAGAACCATAAGGATCTTGGAACACCATTTGGACATCTTTCTTGAGCTTGTGACGCTCTTTATCATTTAATAAGCTAACGTCTTGGCCTTTGTAAACAATACGTCCGGTACTCGGCAGCAAGCCGATTAATGCACGTCCAAGGGTTGATTTACCTGAACCAGATTCACCCACAATGCCTAGCGTTTCGCCTTGTTTAAGATTCAACGAAATGCCTTTTACGGCTTCGAAGTACTGACTTTTACTCTTGATGAAATGTGATTTAACCAAGAACTGAACTCGGATGTCGTCAGCAGACAATAGCTCTGGGGCTGACGCCTCAACAGGAACCTTAGCGCCTTTAGGAATCGAGTTAATCAGCATGCGTGTGTAATCGTGTCTTGGATTCTCGAATAAGGCTTGAGTCATCCCTTCTTCAACTAGCTCACCTTTGCACATCACCAAAACACGGTCGGCAAAATGTTTCACGACGCCAAGGTCATGGGTGATGAACAAAATTGCCATGCCCATTTTGTTTTGGATTTCTTTGATAAGAGAAAGCACTTCCGCTTGTACGGTCACATCCAATGCGGTGGTGGGTTCGTCGGCAATCAAAATATCGGGCTCGTTGATCAAAGCCATTGCAATCATGATGCGCTGCAACTGACCGCCTGAAAACTCATGCGGATACTTGTTGTAAGCCTGTTCTGGCATTGGTAAATGCACAAGGTTGAAGAGCTCTAGCACACGCTGTTTTGCTTTTGATTTCGATACATTGCGGTGACACATAATGGCTTCTGCCACTTGTGTGCCCACGCGCAGGTATGGGTTGAGAGAGGTCATCGGTTCCTGAAAGATCATGCCGATTCTGTCGCCACGAATCGACTGCATTTCTCGTTCAGTCTTGCCAAGTATTGATTGCCCCTCAAATTCTATTTCAGATTGAGCATCAATGATGGCGTTATCAGGGAGCAAACGCATGAGTGCGTTAGAAGAGACTGATTTACCTGAACCTGATTCACCAACAATGGCCAAGGTTTCGCTAGAATTAAGGGTAAAGTTAACCTTTTTTACCGCATCAATGATTCCATCATTGGTTGTGAAGCTAACGGAGAGGTTATTGACTTTAAGTATGGCCCGGTCCGACATGATATATCCTTATCAATTTAAGACATTAGGTGAAGATTGAACTTCTGACGTTGTTTTAAGTTGCCCAAAATGGTGATGAGCACGTTGAATTTGTTCTAGTTCGAGCATCCAATGCGAACTGCGCTGAGCGCTGCAAAAAGCGATCAGGTGATTGAGCAAACCTTCGCTCTGCTTTTCCAATAACCCAAAGGTACGTTGAATCAGCTCAGTGTTCTCCAGAGAGATAAATTGCATCAGAGCGTAAGATTGATTCAAGGTATCGAAGGCTTGTTGGTGCTGACCTAATCGGTTGAGTATCTCTGATTGAGCGACGCTCGCGTCTCTTAACCCGGCAAGCAAGCAGGCAAATTGGCAAGGCTTGATATCGCTTTGGTATGCTGCATCTTGGATGTGATGAGGAAGTGAGGTTAGAACATCACCATAAAGGCGTTGTGCTTCTGGCCAGTGACCTTGTTCCATTAACTGTTCAGCTTTTAGGTAGTGCATCCAGCATCGTTCAATTTCCATATCCACATCCTCAATTTATAATATCAGAAAATGTTAATGATATTTGTTATCAATTGCAAATTAAAATCATTCACATGTTAAGTTGGTGAATTAAATGACGAGCTATTCCTAAAAATGGCTTGAATTGTGTGTTATTTGTTCAGTTGAACAGCTGTGTAGCGTAAGTCACTAAATTTGTAGGAAATTACATCTACACTGATTTTATCTACACCCAAGTAATGAAGGACTAAGGAGGCGGCGATGGCGATGCAAAGACTCAATACAGAACAGCTGTATCAGGTAGCGGATTTAGATAAGCTACCATGTAAGTCGACCAAAGAACTGGCTCCAATTGACGAAATCGTCGGGCAGGAACGGGCACAAAAAGCCGTTGAGTTCGCGATGTCAATCAAGGAAAAGGGTTACAACATTTATGCGATAGGGCGAAATGGTCTGGGTAAACGCACCATGATCTTGCGCTATCTGAACCGTCACCCTCAAGAAGTGCAGGAGCTTTTTGATTGGTGTTATATCGCGAACTTTGAAGATATTCGTACACCTAAGGTACTGAAATTACCTCGTGGCGTTGGCAGCAGCTTAAAGCAAGATATTGAAAAGCTAATGCGTAAATTGCTGAAAGGTATGCCTCTAGCGTTTGATAACGAGATGTACTTTAGCCGTGCTGATAGGCTTAAAAACCAATTAGCAGCTAAGCAACAAGCCGCGTTAGAAAGCATTAGCCAAGAAGCGAAAGACAAGGGCATTAACCTGACGATCACCACTCAGGGTGATTACCAGTTTGTGGCCATGAATGGGGATGATCTTCATACCGAAGAGAGCTTCGATCTGCTTTCGCCGGAAGAACAAGATCAATTTGATAAAACCATTGATGGATTGGAAGTCGGCCTACGAACCATCTCTCGTGAACTGACGGAACTTGAAGAGACGTACACTGAGAAAATTCAAAAGCTGAATGATGATACGGCGCGAGATGTGATCACTCACTTCATCAAGCAATTGAAGAAGGATTACAGCCAATATCCAGACATCAAAAAGTACCTAACGGCACTGCGTAAAGACATTGTCGACAACGCTGACATCTTTTTAGAAGAGAGCACGGAGCAAGCAGAAGTTGCAACGGCCTCTTTGGATAAGAAAATGCCGCGTCGCTACAAGGTTAACGTGATTGTGAGCCAAAAGGAGGAGACTCTGCCGATCGTGGTGGAAGAGAATCCAAATTATCACTCTCTGTTTGGCTATGTAGAAACGGCAACGTTCAAGGGCACCGTATTTACTGACTTCTCATTGATTCGCGCAGGTAGCTTACACAGAGCCAACGGTGGCGTATTACTGATGGATGCAGTAAAGGTACTTGAGCAACCGTACGTTTGGGAAGGCTTGAAACGAGCACTGCGTTCACGTCAATTGAGCTTCACTTCATTAGAAAAAGAGGTGACCTTAACGGGGGCGGTATCGCTTGATCCAGAACCGATTCCATTGGATGTTAAGATCATCCTGTTTGGCGATTACCGAACTTACCAACTGCTGCAACACTACGATGCAGAGTTTGGTGAACTGTTCCGTGTAACGGCCGATTTTGAAGATGAGATGAAGCGTACTCCCGATTCTGAAATGCATTACGCGCGCTTTATTTCGAGCATCGTGCACGACAACAACATGCTGCATTGTGATCGCAAAGCGATCGCTCGCATCATTGAGCACAGCTCTCGTCAGGCGGGTGACCAAGGTAAATTGTCTCTGCACTCTGCTCACATTGCTAATCTGCTTCGTGAATCAAACTACGTGGCGAGAGGCTCAAAATCGAACCTGATTCGTGCAACGCACGTTGACCAAGCGTTATCTAACCAACAGATGCGTGTCGGACGACTGCAAGACAGCGTGATGGAAACCTTCACTAACGGCACAACGCTAATCCATGTTGATGGTCAAGCGGTTGGGCAAGTGAATGCGCTGTCTGTACTCAGCACGACGGATCATATGTTTGGTGCGCCGAACCGAATCACGGCAACCACCGCTTACGGTGATGGTGAAGTGATTGATATTGAAAGAAACGTAGACCTAGGTGGCAGTATTCACTCAAAAGGCGTGATGATCTTGTCGGCTTACCTTTCTTCCGTATTTGGTAAGACAGCCAAAGTCCCGCTCACCACTAACATCACCTTCGAGCAATCGTATGGTGGCGTCGATGGTGACAGTGCGAGTATGGCCGAGTTCTGTGCGGTCGTATCAGCGTTCTCTAAGCAACCAAACCGTCAAGATATCGCAATTACAGGCTCGATGAACCAGTTTGGTGAGTCTCAGCCAATTGGTGGTGTGAACGAGAAAATTGAAGGTTTCTTTGATGTGTGTGAAATCAAAGGGCGTTCAAACGAACAAGGGGTGATCATCCCGCGTTCAAATGTTCACAACCTGATGCTGCGTAGCGATATTGTGAAAGCGGTTGAAAAGGGCGAGTTTAATATCTGGGCGATTGACCATGTAACAGAAGCGATTGAACTGTTCACAGGCAAAGCCGCAGGTGAGGCGAGTGATGAGGGTAGTTATCCAATTGATACTATATTTGGTATCGCCCAAGCTAAACTGAACGCACTGCGCAAATAGTTTGAATATCTAGATACACAGTTTAATAGCTAAGCTAAATAGATAGATAAACAAACAGATAAACAGCTAAAACGCAAAAGCCATCGATTCTAGAGTCGATGGCTTTTTTGTTGGTTACGATTTGGTTTACCAGTGAGCTATTTGTATTTGATCAGCTTGCTGTATTCGGTGAAAGTCGCGTGTTAAAAGGCGTTACCCATTTCGTAAGCAAAGCTTGGTGCCATCGAACTTCAGTTTTGCCAACAAGTGTTTGGCGTTAGCTCGGCCAATATCATCAAATTCGACACCGTATCGAGCGTAGTGTGTCGATTTCTGTAGATTGCAGACGATGCCTCGCAATGGCGGAATCAGTGGTCCGTTGTAGTTCTCAGGGGTTATCTCAATAGACACGCGATCGGCAATCTGAATCGCACGAGAGGTTGGTGAGGTAACGAAACGACAACCACTTTTCGATAAGTCTCTTATCTCACAGTTTGCTCGCTGGTCGTTGAAGATGATTCTTGAAGCCAGATTCACTTCATAGCGTGTTTCTTTACGTAGCTGTGTCACTTGCATCGTGCTTGGTGTAGACAGCACTAGAATAGGGAAGGGTTCACCAATCTTATGGTGAATTTGGCTTCTAAAGTGGATAAGCGCGCCTTCACCTCGTAGAGAATACGCACGAGCGGTCATCCAAAAACCTTCTTGAAAGAAAAAGTTCAGATCTTCATTGGATACCTCGGGAACCTCAACCACAATACAGTTATCACTGTGCGTTCCGATAAACTTGGTGGTGGCGAGAAACTTCGTGCCAACGGGAGTCGAGACATTTAATGTCAGCTCACTGCCGTGCTCAATCATGGCCAGTGCATCAGTGCTATTGATAGTGGAAACGGTGCGATTACGAGGGTCTTGAAGTGCCTGATTATGCTCCAAAGGCTTCTTCAGGGGTGCGTTCATTATATGTTCTCCATGCGCCAACATGCGTCTGTTAGTTATACTGGTAACTTGCTAACAAGGGGTTATTACGTGCTAGATTTAGTGGACGTACTCACATAGATTTATAGAGTGCCTTTTATCATTGCTGATTTTATATTAAGCCGATTGCACTGAATTATTTGCTGTGTTTGTAAGTACTTAGTTTTATTTATATGCACTTGCGTTAGTTTATTACAAGGAATTCATACTTCAAACTTTAATTGTTTGTCGTATCCATTATTTGCAGGAGTTGAGAATGCAGGCAGTTAAATGGGATCAAGATGTGAACCAGATCACGGTTGAGTTAGAACCAGATCAGTTTGCGGTAGTTAAGTATAAAAAGGATGGCGATGTACTGCATATCACCTCAACTCGAATCCCTGATGAACTGCAAGGCAAGGGCTTTGGTAAGGCGATGATGGAGTCGGTATTGCCTGAAATTGAACAAGCGGGCTTCAAAATTGTGCCGGTTTGTAGCTATGTGGTTCACTACATGAATAGGCAGCCACAGTGGTCACACCTTCTATCCGATAAAGCATAACAACGAGTAATATGTCTCAATCAATATCGTCGAATAATCGAGCTCAACCTGAAGCGGGTTCAAGTCAAAATCAGCCAGAGCTTTATCAACAAGAGTTTTATCAAAATGAGCTTTATCAAAAAATAGCGACCTCGCTGGGTTGTCATGAAGGGTTTGATGTCCAAGTGATTCAACGCCTATGGGGTGGATATGGCGAGTTAGTTCGCTTAGTCTTTTCTCAAGAAAGCAGTGCGGAACTCAAGAGTGTGATTGTTAAACATGTCGCGTTGCCAGATAAAGCTGAACACCCAAAGGGTTGGAATACCAAACTCTCTCACCAACGAAAGGTACACTCTTACCAAGTGGAAACAGCTTGGTATCAATCGTTCACTCAAGAATGGGATGAGCGTTGCCCTGTACCTGTTGGGCTGCAATGTGAACTAGAAGAGAATGAGTGGCTGATAGTGATGCAAGACTTAGCGGATATAGGTTTTCCGTTAACCTCTCAGTTTGATGTACTTGCAGCTTCTGACTATCAGGCACCTAGTTACACACGAGAAGAGCAAAAACAACGTAATGCTTGCCTTAAATGGCTCGCTAACTTTCACGTAAAGCACATCAATATCAATCAAGAGCAGTTGTCATCATTGTGGCAAGTCGGTACTTATTGGCATCTAAATACACGTCCTGATGAGCTCAATGCCTTGGCTGATTTACCATTGAAGAACCAAGCCAAGCACATCGACCGTTTACTAAAAGAATCTCCATATCAAACCTTGGTACATGGCGATGCCAAGCTCGCCAATTTTTGTTTTGATTCTGAAAGCGAGCGAGCAGCTGCGGTCGATTTCCAATATGTGGGTTACGGCTGTGCGATGAAAGACGTCGCCTTGTTCATGAGCAGCGCGATTAGGCCACAAGATTGCGCAGAGCTTGAATCAGAAGTACTAGATGCTTACTTCCACTACTTGAAAGAGGCATTGGCGTACTATCAGCCACACCTTTCATTTGATGAGGTAGAAGCAGCATGGCGACCAATGTTTTACGTGGCGTGGGCCGATTTCCAACGTTTCGTAAAAGGCTGGAGCCCAGAGCATTGGAAGATTAACCCTTATACTGAGCAGTTGACCTTACGAGTGCTCACTCAATTAGACGAACAGGAGTCCGTCAATGTTCGATAGAACCGCGAGCTGGAAAACGCCGCAAAACTTTTTATTACTGATTTCGATTGTTGTACCGATCGCGTTTTCGAGCTGGATGGCTCTGCTTAATAACTTCGTGATTGAGAAAGCGAACTTTGATGGCGCCGAGGCTTTGTTTCCTAAATCAGGGAACTAATGCTTAAAGCTACGATCAGATCATCTAAGTTCACTCACATACTTAGAGCAATGCCAAAGCCTCGCTACAGAACAACTAACTGGAAACAATATAACCAAGCCCTAATCAATCATGGTTCACTGACATTCTGGATTGATGAGGAAGCGATTCAACAGTGGAAGCAACTCAAGCAAGGTAAACGAGGTCGACCTCGATTGTTTAGTGACTTAGCCATTACGACCGCCCTCATGGTTAAACGAGTATTCGCGATGCCGTTGAGAGCGTTACAAGGATTCATCGATTCTGTTTTCAAACTCGCTCAACTCCCGTTGTCATGTCCTCATTATTCATGCATCAGTAAACCAGCCAAAACGGTTAATGTGTCATTCAAGACAAAGACCCGAGGCGCAATACAGCATTTAGCCATTGATGCAACAGGGCTAAAGGTCTACGGTGAAGGTGAATGGAAAGTAAAAAAACATGGTACTGAAGGGAAGCGTCGAGTTTGGCG
>NZ_JBFRPB010000124.1:0-416 GCF_041471785.1 Vibrio sp. 10N.261.51.C6
GACACAGGCGCATCATCAACGGCAGTTACGCTCACATCGATGTTTGCAGATACCGTATCGGTTCCGTCTGACACATCGAAACCGAAGTTTACGTCACCATTGAAGTTCTCATTTGGCGCAAAGGTGTATGTACCATTACCGTTGTCGGTAAGAATACCGTCACCGCCATCGTAGGTCACACCTTCAACCGTTAGGTTGTCACCTTCAATGTCTGTCGCGCCTGTAAGCAGATCCGCGTCTGTGAACAGTAAAGTACCGTCTTCTTCAACACTGAACTGCTGATCTTGAGGAACTGGCAGGTCATTGATTGGGTTAACGGTTAAATCGGCAGAAGCTTGAACGGTATTGGTACCATCTGAGATATCGAAGCTGATATCAATGTCGCCATTGAAGTTCTCATCTGGCGTAATCGTGAA
>NZ_JBFRPB010000125.1:0-1895 GCF_041471785.1 Vibrio sp. 10N.261.51.C6
TCTACCGCATAAACAGGCAGTTCAAAACTGAGGTCGTTGTTGCCGCGGGCATCTTGGTGGTCCAACGCTTCGATGAGCGTGAACGTGTATTCACCTAATGACCCAGAATTAAAGCTTAATGTGAATACTGTAGTTTCTACGTTTGTGGCACTGGTCGTAAAACCAATGTAGTCACCCGACCCTGTCGGATCTTCACGTAACTCAACGGCTAAACCGTTCGATTTAAGATCGTCGTTAGTATTGAACTCCGTTGGCTCAATACGGAAACGAACCACATCATCACTTTGATTGGTAAAAGTAATAATTTGAGTCGAGCTTACCGCGCTGCCACTTGGAACAGAGCCATCGCTCAGGTTAGTTTCAGAAAGAGTAACGCTCGGAATAACGTCAATCGTAGGGTTATCACCATCCGTAATCGTCAGCGTTACGGTTGAAGTCAGAGCGTCATTATCAAAATCACTTGAAGTCACCACAATCGACTTCACGATGTCTTCGCTTACCGAGTGGTCTAAATTACGATTTGGTTCAAAGCGCACTTCACCTTCAAGGGTGATATAAAGCTTACCTTCCGTGAAGCTAAACTGCTGCTCACCAGTGTCATTCTGATCAAGTGTTCTTAGTTGACCGTCATAGGTGAACTGAGTGATCGTCGCGCCATCAGCACTCTGATTTGGCATCACATCAATGGTGTTGGTTGTGATTGTGCCATCAGCCAGATTTGGCTCGATGATATCTAACGTACCGTCTTGCATGATTTGGACATCATCACCGATGGTCACGTTTAGCTGAGACACCAATGAATCATCGCCGTCCGTATCGACCGCATAAACAGGCAGATCGAAGCTCAGATCGTTCTTATCTAAACCATCTACATGGTCTAACGCTTCAAGCAGAGTAAAGGTGTATTCACCCAATGAGCTCGTAGAGAAAGCAATCGTAAACACTGGGATTTCAGCGCCCGAACCGTTGGTAATAAAGCCAATGTAAGTACCCGGATTAGCCGAATCTTCTTTTATCTCAACCGCAAATCCATTCGATTTCAGTGCACCGCCCACATTGAACTCTGTTGGCTCAATACGGAAACTCGCAACATCATCACTTTGATTGGTGAAGGTAATCGTCTCAGTTTGACTAACTGCAGTGCCACTTGGCGCAGAGCCGTCACTAAGATTGATTTCAGACAGAGTAACGCTTGGCACTGCATCAATGGTTGGGATATCACCATCAGTAATCGTCAGAGTGACCGTTGACGTCACCACATCGTTATCTAAATCGCTTGAAGTCACCACTATCGACTTCACGATATCTTCGCTAGCTGTGTGATCTAGGTTGCGATTGGGTTCGAAACGCACGTCACCTTGAAGAGTGATGAACAACTCGCCTTCAGTGAAGCTAAATTGCTGCTCACCATTGTCCGTTTGATCCAGTGTTCGAACTTGACCGTCATAAGTGAACTGAGTGATCGTCGCACCATCGGCGCTTTGCTCTGGCATCACATCGATGGTATTGGTTGTAATTGTGCCGTCTGCAAGATTTGGCTCAGTGATATCTAACGTACCACCTTGCATGATTTGAACATCGTCACCAATGGTTACGTTAAGTTGAGAAACCAATGAATCATCGCCATCACTGTCGACGGCGTAGACTGGCAGATCAAAGCTCAGATCGTTATTTGCAAGGCTATCCGCATGATCCAACGCTTCAAGCAAGGTGAAGGTGTATTGACCTAAATTGGTATCCGAGAAGCTAATCGTGAACACGTTAGTTTCAACGTTCGAACCATCAGTCACAAAACCGATGTAGCCACCCGGTGTAGTTGGGTCAGCTTTTAGCTCAACTGCCAATCCGTTCGATTTCAGAGCACCACCAACATTGAACTCCGTTGGTTCAATACG
>NZ_JBFRPB010000126.1:0-725 GCF_041471785.1 Vibrio sp. 10N.261.51.C6
TTTTTTTGAAGAAGGCCTAGAAGGACTTCAAGAAAAACCTCGGACTGGTAGGCCTGCATACCTCACCGATGAGCAGCGGGCTCAACTCAGTGCCTTCATAAAAAAAGAAGCTGAATCACCTTCTGGTGGCCGCCTTGTTGGAAGCGATATACATGACTACATCGTTAAACACTTTGACAAGCACTACCACCCTAATTCCATCTATTATCTCCTCGACCACATGGGTTTTTCTTGGATAACTTCTCGTTCCAAACACCCTAAACAATCACAGCAAATACAAGACGATTTTAAAAAAATTCCAAATCGAAACGATCCTTAAGATCCCCGGCCATATTGGGCTAGAGAGTGTTGATGTCTGGTTTCAAGACGAAGCTAGGTTTGGTCAGCAGAACACAACAACACGTCTTTGGGCTACTCGTGGAACGAGACCTCGCGTAGTAAAACAGCAGCAATTTGAATACGCTTATTTGTTTGGCTCAGTGTGCCCATCGAGAGGGATTGGTGAGGCAATGGTCGTCCCTTGGGTTAACAAAGACATCATGATAAACCATCTAGAGCAGATATCTAAAGTCACAGAAAAAGACCGTCATTCAGTGGTAATAATGGATGGCGCAGGATGGCATACCGATGATATTGCTAACCCATTTGATAATGTCAGTATTATCAAATTGCCGCCATACTCACCAGAGCTTAACCCTATAGAGCAAGTGTGGAGTTGGTTAAGG
>NZ_JBFRPB010000127.1:0-216 GCF_041471785.1 Vibrio sp. 10N.261.51.C6
GAATCGCTTGGTGATCACAGTCACCTTGTGATTCATCGTAAGGCTTTAATGCCTCCGAGCGTTTCGCGAACTGACGGTCGAAGGCGAGTTTGAGTTGTTCAAGCAGCGATTGGCGCTCTTGTTTCCACTCATTTTTCTCCGACATCAGAGCAGCTACCATCGCTTGTAGCTCGGCAACATCTTGGCTTTCTGGGTCGATATTTGGCGTCTTTTTCA
>NZ_JBFRPB010000128.1:0-1901 GCF_041471785.1 Vibrio sp. 10N.261.51.C6
TGGTGAGTAGACCGCAGGAACTCCCCCTGCAGCCTCTCGCAAAACGGTACGTGAACCTCTCAGTTCATACCGCTTCCATTAGGCAAACGATCCTCTCATTCCATGCCTCCAATGGGCAAACAACCACGGATTCTGCTTAGCTATCCTTTCCAAGAACAGCGTTGCTCGAGTCTTATGGCGACGAAGTTTTTTGTATTTGCGTCTCGCCCACCTAATCAGAGCTTTGTTGATGTGTCTAAACACTGGGTATAGCGACGACCGATAGTACTTACCATAGTACCCAATCCAGCCATTTATCATTGGATTTAACCAACCTGATATCTGTGCGATGTTGAGATCTGTTCGGCTTCGTACCTTCAGCGTTTTAATTCTCCGCCTCATCGCTTTCAAAGCAACCTTACTCACCGCTGGCGTGAAGCTTACAAACATACTGTTTCGCTTGGTATTCTTCACTAATCGACGCCTGAATGTATATCCAAGAAAGTCGAAGCTTGTGTGTTCATGGTTTCCTTTTCGGCTTCCGTCTTTGCAGTAAACTATTTTGGTCTTTTCTGGATGCAACTCTAGACCACACTCAGCACAGCGCTCTCTCAGTACCTCTAGCAAGTGTTCGGCTTCTTCTTTGCTTTTGCAATGAACCAGCCCATCATCCGCATATCGACACCAAGGTATACCGCGGTAATGCTTGTGTAACCATTTATCGAAGACATAATGTAAAAAGAGATTGGCGAGAACAGGACTGATTACCCCTCCTTGAGGTGTTCCCATATCCCTTGCTTTCAACTCTCCATCTGGCATTTTCATCGGTGCTGTTAACCAACGTTTGATATATAACCTTACCCACTTTTCTGTGCAGTGTTTATCGACTGCTTTCATCAGTAGGTCGTGCGGTATTTTATCAAACAATGCCCTAATATCGAACTCAAGGCACCAGTCATAGTCCCAACACCGTCTTCGAGTTACACCTATAGCATCTAGAGCCGATTTCTTTGGTCTGTATCCATACGAATCTGGCAAGAAGTGCGGTTCTACTTGGGGTTAAAATGTCAGTTTGACCACCATCTGTGCGATGCGGTCACTGACGGTTGGTATACCAAGTATCCTCTCGCCTCCGGCTTTCTTTGGAATGGCTACAGCCAGTACTGGCGGAGGGAAGTAGGTTCCCGATGCCAATCGGTTCCAAATTTTATAGAGATTTCCTTTTAAGTTCCTGTCAAATTCGGCCAGTGTTTCATTATCAACCCCTGCCGCGCCTGCATTTGCTTTCACCAACTTGTATGCGTTGACTACTTGCCATTTTGAAATGTTGAATTGTTTTGTCTTAACCTCTGCCTCCTCCTGACTTATTGTCAGTTGGGCAGAACTTAACGACGGCCTAACGCTACCCCTTCGCTCCACAACCATTACAGCTGTTTCCTCACTACTACAGATAGCTCCGTCCCAGTGCTGTGCATCGGTACTCTAATACTCGCCAATTCAGTGGCTTGTATGTCTTCCTTAGGCATCACAACGACTGGTTCCCGCAGTTCCCAAAAAGAGCCTGATATAGATTCACGCCCACTATACGCCGGACACCGTCTATGCAGCATTCGGAGTTTACTCATAGACTTATCCCAAGAGATAGAAACGCCCTTGGTTTTGATGTCAATCTCTGGATTACGACGCGTCCACATGGGTTCGGGTTAACTCGTCTCTCTATATCGTACCTGCCGAACTTTCGTTCGCACTTTGACTCCAACGCTCATGACCATAGCTCTTAACTACAGCCACTTGGAGTGGTTTGAAGCCAGCTTCCGACAGCAGACTTCGGTGGGCCTACCACCATCTCTTCCTGAGCTTATGCCTTAAGTCATAGCATCTCCTTATGCTGCTAACTTCAGTGCCTGCGGCACACTTTCAAT
>NZ_JBFRPB010000129.1:0-205 GCF_041471785.1 Vibrio sp. 10N.261.51.C6
TTGATGGCACAGCGTCAACGATCAAAGTCACGATTAATGGCACTAACGATGCAGCGACAGTCAGTACCGCAACAGTCAGTGTGGATGAGACTGATAAAGCGGTAACGACATCAGGCACGTTAACCAGTACCGATGTTGATAATCCTGATAACACATTTACGCCAGACTCCATTGTTGGAGCTAATGGCGACCTAACTATTGATGC
>NZ_JBFRPB010000130.1:0-877 GCF_041471785.1 Vibrio sp. 10N.261.51.C6
TTGTCGGATAGACGGCACCTGTTACCAGGTGCCACCCTCCTCAGAACCGTACGTGCAACTTTCACTGCATACGGCTCAAGCCTCCACAAAGGCACAGTGAAGCACCCAGTAATTAAATCGTTATAGGACTAGAGCGAGACCAAAAGTTGATCGCAACACTAGCCCTTCGTGTTAATTACCTTTGCGATACGCACTTGAAGCTTTAATACCTTGCCAATGAGCACTCAGTAGTTGAGAGACCACGGTTCGTTGTAAGAAGATGCACTAATTTCATTTGAAATCATCATTTGCTTTTCTTCTTCAATAAAGTTCTTCAAACTCTTTCGCAACGGGAGACCAGTTAGAAGTCAGCTCGCTTTAGCGCCAGATAGAAATCTGTATCCACTTCATTACAAAGCGACATTTGCTTTCTCTAACCTCCTTTACCTGCATACCTATCGGCCACCTTCACAGGTAGCTTTCCCATAGGGAGGTATACAGGCTTACCCTGTTCCGTATGTCGCGTAAAAATGTCAACTTAGATGCCCACAATGGTGCGGAGAGTACAATGACCACGAAAGAGCATTGTCCAATCTCTTTCCGACTCTCGTTGCCTTTTGGCTACAGCGTATTAACCACTTCCGCTGCTTCATCGTATAACGCGCCTTAAATGGATTCACATTACATTCATCATATTGACTCCCTAGCACTCACCCGATTTTGTGGTTATCAGGAGGAACATCCTCTCACGATTTTGCTCCCGCTCAGCCCAACGACCAAGCTTCGTTACGTTGTCAGAGCCGCTGCTTTATTCAGGCTCTTAGGGTCATCTGGTGATACAGATGGTTCACTCTGCGTGGTGAACAACGCTTCATACGACTTCAGGTCGCACGGACAA
>NZ_JBFRPB010000131.1:0-9213 GCF_041471785.1 Vibrio sp. 10N.261.51.C6
GAGTCGGTTAATTTAGTTAAAGAAAAGAACCACAGTGCACTCTATGTTTGTGACCCTGTAATGGGTGACCCAGATAAAGGTTGTATCGTTGAGGATGGCGTTAGAACCGCCATTACTAAACACTTGCTTCCTATTGCCGATGTTATAGTGCCAAACCAATTTGAACTAAGTGAATTGACCGGCATTAAAATCCTCTCCCTTTATGACGCGGTTACAGCATGTAAGAAAGCATTGGAGCTTGGTCCAAAGATGGTGCTCGTGAAGCATCTTCACTCATTATCCGATGACGCGTTCAGTATGATTTTAGCAACGAAAAAGGCATGTTATTTAGCCCAACGACCGAACATTGAATTTGCTCAACAACCGGTTGGTGTCGGTGACCTTATCTCTGGCCTGTTTACCGCAGGGTTAATAAAGAGAATGTCTCCCGTAGCTGCATTCCGACATGCAAATAACGCGGTCTATGGTGTGTTGGAGCTAACTAAAAGCTATGGCACTTGGGAGCTACAAACAATCAATGCACAATATGAATTTGTAGAGCCTACCCACGATTTCAACGTGGTCAAAATCGGATAGAGCGTTTAACTCCGATAGTGGTGGAGGGTGTACCTATTCGATGGGTCGCATCCTACAAACGAGATTACGAGCTAAGACTAAACCTAGCTATATTACTCCCAGAAAGAGACGGACTTCACTTTATCCCTATTTATTAACTTCTCTGTTTATAGCTGTTCTTTTGATTAAACAGAGTTTCTGAATCATTTTAGAGAACATTAAATGAGCCTAATTATGAACCGTCTAATTTCCTCGGGTTTTACCGTTGCTTTGTCATTACTTGTAGTGGCATGTAGCTCACCCCACACGTTGGATGTACGCGTACACAAAGACAATTACAAAGAAGTGGTTGTAGAAGAAGCGATATCAGTAAAAGAGCCATTGCGTATGTGGGCGAGTGAGAACCCAGACTTCTTATACTCTCCAATCGATCAAACAACGCCAATTAAAGTGTCAGGTGAGCAACTAAATATCTTAGCTTTGTCAGGAGGCGGCGCGAACGGAGCCTTTGGAGCCGGTATTTTGATAGGGCTGGAAGAATCTGGCCAATTGAAAGACTACTCAATAGTTACTGGCATCAGTGCAGGAGCGCTAATGGCACCATTTGTATTCATCGGCGGAGATGCATTTCCGAAGATGAAGGAGGTGATGTTAAACATCAATGACAAATCAGTGCTCGGCAAAAAGAACTTTTTAAACACCGTGTTTAAAGATGCTTTTACTGACGGTAAAAACTTGAATCAATTTATCGCTCAGGCGTTCCCTGAACCGATGATCGAGCAAATTGCTGCGCGACACCGCAACGGTAAGCGTTTGTTTATTGGTAGCACACACTTTGATTCTGGAGAGCTTGTCATTTGGAATGTGGGCGCAATTGCAAATAGTGACATGCCAGATAAGTCTGAACTTATATATAAGGTTTTAGCAGCAAGTGCTTCTATTCCTGGAGTCTTCCCACCGCAGTTTATCAATGTGAAGTACGAAGGTAAAAGTTATGAAGAACTTCACGTCGATGGTGGTTTAGCCGCTCAAGTATTTTTCAATCCATCTAACTTCGACTATCAGCAGATCTCAGATGCTCTTGGGTTAGAAAAACCACCACAGCTCGATGTTATTCGAAATGGAGCACTGAAAGCGCCGTACCACTCGCTGAGAGATAAGGGTCTAGATTTAGTAGCAAAGAGCGTATCAAGCCTGACTCTTGCTCAAACACGTGGTGATTTATATCGAATGAAATACATCTGTGAAATCAACAACATTGATATGCAATTTACTTACATCGAGCACGACTTTGGTTACGCCAAACGAACCAAAGACATGTTTGATGAACACTATTTATTAACCATATACGAATATGGTTATCACAAAGCAACTCAGGGCAAACCTTGGGTAACAGAATTACCTTAATTTAGGGATATCGTAAAATGAATAAAACAGCTTTAGCGCTACTTATCATGGCAACGTCTAGCGCTGCCATGGCACAAAATGTGACCTCAATGGAACAGCAAAAAGTCGATAACGACATGCTACAACTGGCCGACGTTCAACAAGAAGCGGCGTTGTTCATGGTTGAAGAAAATTCAGACTACGTGGAGATTGACTACATTGGTCAGTGGGTTGACGTGAACAATTACGTCACACACAAAGAAGCTAAAGAACGCCAGCTACAAAAGACCACCAAGAAATACATTTACTCGCAAACAGGTGAAACTCTAGAATCCATCGAGCAGCGAATTGCTGAGCATATTCAAGTGGACCAACCTAGATATTTCAGTGTCGATGTTTACCGTAATTACCACGGTGATTCTGGGGACTTTAACTATCTAGCTCGAGTTATCGAATACATTTAAGTTATTCGTTTGACATCAACGATAAAACCTACTCAGTTGGAGTATACAGTAAAAAATATGTCTATTTGCGTGTGAGTGAGTGACAGCCCCTTACTGGCAATGCTTCTTTTGGATCTATAAAGCGTACATACTATGTATAATGGTGTGTACGCTTTTTTATCCCTGAAGGCTTAGCAAGGCGATGGTCTCACTGCGTGAAGACCATCATCCTGCCAAAAGGGTATTTAAGGGAATGATGGTAAAGTAAAATAATAAAGCCACTCCTGACGCTCGCACAGCTCACTACTCGCTAGGCATTTATGATTTTTCTTGACCATCCGCTGAAACACGTTTTTGTCGAGTAGACGACACTTGTTACCAAGTGCCGCCCCTCTAAGAACCGTACGTGCAACTTTCACTGCATACGGCTCAAGCCTCCACTAAGGCATCATTGATACCCAGCAACTTATAAAGCAGTCGAAGCAGGTTCGTTCCAAGAGTTACGAGCTAGCCTTTTGGGTTTTCTCTTCGCCAAGTATTCTTGGTATTGAGGGTCAAAAGGGGTCGCAGCACTCCTAATTTTCACGTGTCTTTCGATAGGCACTTTCGCTATTTGGAACAGATTGAAGTGACAGTCCATGTTCATGATTTTCTGCCAACCGTGAAATTGCCACTGGCCTTTACGATTGAGGAAGTACTTATGAACAACCCAGTCTTTGGACTTGGTTGGATGACGTCTAACTGCCCAGTGCCATAGCGCTTGGAATAGTTTGTGGCCGACATACCCGAATATTTGTTTAGCAACACAGTGGCGATAGTAATTCGCACATCCCCTGAGTTTCGGATTTATCAACTTGATAAGATCGTTAACAGGGATGGTTGCGTGCTTTTTAATGAGTTCTCGTAGATTTCTCAAGAATAACAACGTGTTGGATTTGCTCGGCTTGATGAGCAATTTCCCTTTGTACTTCCTGTGATTGAAGCCTAGAAAGTCAAAGCCATCATCAATATGAGTGATCTTCGTTTTCTCTTCGGAGAGGGCTAACCCTCTTTCTGCCAAAAAGCCAGCAATCAACGGTTTGATATCGTTCACTAGCACTTCCTTTGAAGAGCAGGTGACCACGAAATCATCCGCATAACCAATAAAGTTGGCCCTAGCACCCATTTTCAGAGCTGTAGATTTTATTTGTTGCTCTATTCCCGCGAGAGTCATTAGCATCAAGGTTGGAGATATTATTCCACCTTGAGGTGTACCCTCATCGGTATCATAGAACAGACCCTTATCCACATAGCCAGACTGTAACCATTGCTCTAACATACGTTTATCTACCGTGATATTGTCCATAAGCCATTGATGCCCGATTTTGTCGAAGCAAGCCTTAATATCTCCCTCAAGAACCCATTTCGCTGATCGCTTTAGAGCCAAACATTTGAAACACTGACTGACGGCGTCAGCCGTACTGCGATTTGGCCTAAACCCATAGCTATTGAGGTCGGCAAGCGTTTCGGACACTGGTTCTAATGCTAGAAGGTGGAGGGCTTGTTGCGCTCTATCAATCATGCATGGAATACCCAATGGCCTGAGCTTACCGTTCTTTTTGGGGATGTAGATACGTTTGAGTGGTTTTGCAGAGTAAGCCTTGCGGCTCAGTTGATTGACTGCTTTCATACGGCGTGCATCTGTGTTCCAGATGACACCGTCTATTCCAGGCGTTTTACTGCCTTTATTCTGAGAGACTCGCTTAACCGCAAGAAGCTTGGCTGAGCGAGAATGAGTCAAGAGCCACTGTAAAGACTTCACCTTACCGTGTTTCTTTTCTCTCGTTGCTTTTGCGATACGCATTTGAAGCTTCAATACGTGTGCTTCAACGGATTTCCAGTCGATGGACTGCCATTGAGCGCCGTCAGAAGATGCACTAATCTCTTTCGAGATCACCATTTGCTTTTCTCCTTGAATAAAGTTCTTCAAATTCTCTCGCAATGGGAGACCAGTCGGAAGTGGGCTCACTTTCGTGATCAGACATAAGTCTGTATCTGCATCATTACAATGCAGCTTTCGCTTTTTCCGACCTCCTATACCTGCATCACTATCGGCCACAAAGGCTTTCCCAAAGGGAGTGATACAGGCTTACCCTGTTCCGTATGTTACGTAAAATGTCAGCTTAGATGCCCACTATAGTGCGGAGAGTACGGCGACCACGAAAAAGTACTGTCCAACCTCTTTCCAACTCTCATTGCCTTTTGGCCACAGCGTATTAACCACTTCCGCTGCTTCATCATATAACGCACCTTGAATGGATTCACATACGTTCATCATACTGACTACCTAGCACTTACCCGAATTGTGGTTTTCAGGAGGAACGTCCTCTCACGATTCTTTTCCCACTCAGCCCAACGGCCAAGTTTCGTTACATTGTCCGAGCCGCTGCTTTATTCAGGCTCGTAGGTTCATCTGGTGATACAGATGGTTCACTCGTTAAGCGGTGAACAACGCTTCATACGACCTCAGGTCGCACGGACAGAAGTGAGTTGCGAACTAAAACACTCTCTGACTTTTCGGTTTTCTAAGGTATTTCAACCATGCGACCAGCAGACATGGAGGTGGCCAAATTCACTTATCCACTACAGTCCAGTTCCGCTGGTTCAGATCACTAGCTTATTTCGATGATTTTACCGCGAGTTCAATGGACGGGTTAAATCCATCAAATGCGAGTTAGATTTGTCATGTTGCTCACCTATAATGACTTTGCACACTTTTTCGTGCCGTGTATTTACATCCCCAGTTTTCAAGATAAATACGCATTATATTTAATGAGATATAAATGGATACTTATTTACTTCCTGCAATAACTGCTCTGTCAATTATCACCCTAAGTGTTATCTTTTTCTCCCGTATAGGTATGGGAACCATCGTGGGTTTTATCGTTGCCGGAATCTTACTTGGCCCTAATACTCCTGGTCCTATTGCTGCAACAAACATTGAAGCAATTCAGAGTATTGCAGACTTTGGTGTGGTGCTATTTCTATTTACCCTTGGCTTAGAGATGAAACCCAAGCAACTTTGGAATATGAAAAAATCTATTGCTATCCAGGGTATTGGGCAAGTATTAATCACATCGGTCATATTTTCATTTCTGGGTACTCTAGTCGGCTTAACATGGGAAGTTGGTTTTGTTATTGGTGCGATATTCTCACAATCCTCTACAGCTGTGGTGATGACCCTTCTTGAAGAAAAGAGGCAGCTAAACAGCCCTCATGGTAAAAACATCTTCTCCAATTTGATGGCCCAGGATATGAGTATTGTGCCGATAATGGCATTAATCCCGATGCTAGCTCATCAACAAAACACACATGACCACTCATTACTTTATAGCGCGCTGATGGCAACCGGCTTACTGGCTACTATTTTTCTCATTGCTCGTTATATATTGCCTTTTTGCTTAAAAATTTGTGTATTTAACGACAACAAAGAAGGTTTCTCGTTATGCCTATATATGACAATTTTTATAACAGTGTGGCTTTCAACCACTGCTGGCATGTCTGAAACATTAGGGGCATTCGTGTTGGGTATGCTGTTATCCACATCTGATTTTAAGTTCATGCTAGAAGAAGTTGTGTCGCCATTTAAAAAAGTATTAATGAGCCTGTTTTTTCTAGCCGTTGGTATGTCGATACAACCAAACATCATTTTTGATGATTTAGGCAATATATTGCTATGGCTATCAGCGGTATTAATAGTTAAAACCATTGTGTTCATTGTACTGGCTGTGATCGATGGCAAAGGTTTGCCTATCGGAATTAAAACCGGCTTTGCATTAAATCAAGTCGGGGAGTTTGCCTTTGTGTTACTGGGCGTAGCGACTACCTCAGGGGCGTTAGATACCCATAGTGCACCGGTGGGTTTTATTATTATCAGTATCAGTATGGTCATCACCCCTTTAATGAATAACCTTGGTAACAAGCTTGTCAAACGGTATTTATCTAGCACAATAACCGACGGTAACAATACCCCTATATTAGATAATGAGCTCATTATTATTGGTCTAGATGAGGTTGGACGCTTAATTGCTTTATTAGCCGAACGCGCAGGTATTAGTTACACCGCTTTTGACAATGACTATGAATGTGTAAAAAGAGGCAAGTCATTGGGATTAAATGCTCATTATGGGGATATTCTTAATCGTGGCATTCAAGATAAAGCCCGTTTAACCGAGGCCAAAGCAGCATTTATTTCGATTACCAGTTCGTCACTACTCAAAGAGATTGCGTTAAAATTAACCCAATATGAACACTTAGATATTTACGCACAAACAAATACGAGGGAAGATGAATTGTTTTTAAAACAAAATGGGATTAAATATGCCGATTCCATTTATATAGAAAGTACTTTGCAAAGAGGTAAAGAACTATTAGTTAATTTTGGGTTTTCAGAGCAAGACGCCACTACCTTGATTAATAAAATCCATGAAGACATGAAACAGAAAAAAGATGATAGCCTAACAAATAAGGATTAAACGCTGCGAAGCCCTGAGGAATTCCAGGGTAAGATCGCGAACGTTTTTTGAACACTTAAGTCGATCGATTTGAAGATCAACCGTCATTCCGCAGCTAGTTCCAGATTTAAATTAGTGTGATCTAGCGATCATTAACTCATTGCGTGAAGTGGAAACACTGGTCAGGTACATAGAGGTATACCAACAACTCTCATATGGGCAAGCTCTAGCTGATAACGTTATATTCGGATACCGATTACTTAGACTGTTTGGAGTCATACTCTTTTGCTTGAACAAACAGATAGCTAGCTCGCTTACTCGTTCAAGATCTGATGCAAAACAGCTTGCTGAATACTTTGGTGAACATCAAATAGTTCCCATCCGAGAAGGGGCACTTGATGCCGAACACCATCAAGTAGTTCTTACAATGATCGCGCAAGAATGCTTGTATAACTCAGACCTCTTTGAGCCTAGTGATGAGCACCATGACTCAGAATGGCAACACTTAATAGAGGCCTACTTCCGTGTAGCAGACTTTCCTCCTAGAAAAGGTGCGCGTACGAAAATCGTAGTGGAAGCAATTCAAACCCTCAATCTAATGTAAATCATATAAAACATGGCGATTTAGGCTAATTCCTAAGTCGCTTTTTTGTCCCAAACCTTGCTGAATTATCACTCAATATAGTATTGTCGCAATTTGTGCTTCGCTTTGATGAGTGCACCCTAGCTTAGATATTGAGTTAGATTTTTCTGTGAGTAATATAGGCCACCGAAGAACTAGATGAATAAAGTCAAGTCGATCACAAAGTTACGTTTTATTAAAAAGAAGCTTCACTTGCTTTATCAACAGCATAAGTTAGAAAGGACACTTTATGAGCAGTATGTCATAGAGTTTTCCACTCTCACCAAAAAGGCACAACTAGGTTCGCTAAGTGCTGAAGATTATCACACTATTTCAACTTATTTTAATGCCTTTTCAAATTACTCCAATCGTTTAAAAAAGAAGAAACCATCGAAAAAACAACGAAATAAACGCCTTAATGCTAAATCACCAAGAACTAATGGAAAACCTCAGTGCTCAAGAGAGCGCTCTACAAATAGTTGGGTATCCGTTGTCGGTGGGTATAGATAGAGTTATGTGCGCGGCGTTGTTGCCTAAATTAGTTGAACCTTTTCCAAGTCCTGTGATCTGATCATTTGAAACGATTGGAATGGTGGTGATATGGGTAAAGCAAACAAGAAGATAACTAACTGGACGGAGTACAATAAGGCTCTTTGTAAACGTGGTTCGGTTACATTCTGGATAGATGATTCAGCCGTAGATGCATGGCGATGCAAAACTCATCATGGTAAGCCTGGGAGAGGCTTTCAGTACTCTGATACAGCGATTGAAACTGCCTTGATGATTAAGGGCATCTTCTCTCTTCCTTTACGTGCTCTTCAAGGCTTTATCGACTCTATCTTTGAGCTATTAGATGTTCCACTAACGTCCCCTGACTACACCTGTATCAGTAAACGCTCGAAGACAGTTCAGGGCAAATATCGCAATAAATCGAGAGGGGCTATTCGCCATATAGCCATTGATTCTACTGGCCTCAAAGTCTTTGGTGAGGGGGAGTGGAAAGTGAAAAAACATGGTACAGAAAAACGTAGGACATGGCGCAAACTGCACTTAGCTGTGGATGTGGATGTGGATACTCACGAAGCGATTAGTGCGGAAGTCAGTCTTGTAAATGTAGGCGATAGTGAAGTGTTACCGACGTTACTCAACCCACTACGTAGAAAGGTCGCTGCCGTATCCGCCGATGGAGCATATGACACAAAAAATTGCCACGAGACTCTGAAAAATAAAGGCTGTACTCCGTTAATACCGCCTCGAAAGAATGCAGCTCTTTGGGAAGACGGTCATCTCAGAAACAAAGCGGTAATGGCTCTGAGAGATGGAACAATATCGGAATGGAAAACAGAGTCTGGTTATCACTATCGTTCAATATCTGAGACTGCTATGTCCCGATATAAAGGACTAACAAGCGATAAATTGAGCTTGAGATGTTACAACGCTCAAGTGGGCGAATGTCAAAGCGATTAACAAAGTCATAGGACTAGGTATGCCCGTTAGAAGCTAACGGCTAGCTACATATGGTGTCGTTGATCTTCAAGCTGATTTGATTAACAACGCCGCCGTAAGCCAGTAAAACAACGGTAGGTAGGTTGTCGTTCTTGAAGTGGAAACACTTAATTGAAATTAATTTCGAAAATCATCTACTTTTGCCGGTTTAAGATAAATATATTTAAACCAATCACTTAAGGTGTAAATTGCACTTCAAAAACTATGC
>NZ_JBFRPB010000132.1:0-1360 GCF_041471785.1 Vibrio sp. 10N.261.51.C6
TACAACACCCTTTATGAACAACACCTTACCAACCTAAAGCTGCAAGGTAAACGACCCGCGACCATTGATGCCTATTCCCGTGCGGTTCGTCGGATCACCGCTCATTTCGACCGAGCCCCTGATACATTAACGACCTCTGACCTCAAACAGTTCTTCGCGTCTCTTATTCAAACCCACTCGTGGAGCACCATAAAACTCGATCGTAATGGCTTGCAGTTTTTCTATCGCTACACGCTCGATAAACAGTGGGAGTGGCTCAATATCGTCAAGCCGCCACAAGTAAAACGACTGCCCGACATACTGACACCACAGCAAGTCAGCTCGCTGATTACTCACACTCGACAAGCACGTTATCAGGTGTTTTTTCTTACTCTGTACAGCATGGGGTTACGACTCAGTGAGGGATTAAATCTTACGGTTCATGATATCGACAGCCAAACAATGCGCGTTCACATACGGGAAGGAAAAGGCGGAAAAGACCGAATGGTGCCGCTTCCGCAGCGAACGCTTAAGGCACTCCGCACGCACTGGCTTACCCATAAGCATCCTTGCTACTTATTTCCTGGACTTGGTACATGTCACGACACCCCCATGGATCGTGGCGGAATTCAAAAGACGATGAAACTTGTACTTAAAGAGTGTGGTATCAAAAAGCATGCGAGTCCTCATTCACTCAGACATTGCTTCGCAACGCACTTACTTGAGCAAGGAGTCGACCTGCGTTCACTGCAATCACTGCTCGGTCATGCAAGCCTCAACACCACGGCACGATACACCCGAATGACTCAGATAAAGCAGCGTGATGCGGCAATGGCCATCAACCAATTAACGGATGATCTAGACTTAACATGGAGCATAAAATGAGTACTTTCATTGAACTGCTTCGCCAGCATCATCGTGCGCTTAAGCATCACTATCATGCGCAGATAAATGGCGATATGCATCGAGCTATTGGGGCGATGCTCCGTTGCAAAACAGAGCAACAAGGACGCTCACAATGGTTCTGCAGTCACTGCCATCACGATGACCGATTGCCTCTTTCTTGTGGTCATCGCCATTGCCCTCAATGCCAACAACGCACCACTTCTGACTGGCTACAGCGTCAACAGCAAAAATGGTTACCTGTTCACTATTTCATGGTGACCTTCACTTTACCGTATCAATTGAGAGTGCTGGCAAGACATCAACCTAAAGCGATATATAACGGTATGTTTAAGGTGGCATCAGGGGTATTAAAGGATTTTGCCAACCGACAACGGCAAGGTGAACTTGGTTTTACCGCCGTGTTGCATACTCACAGCCGACAACGAAACTTGCACCCACATCTGCACATTATCGTGGCGGCAGGCCAATACGACGC
>NZ_JBFRPB010000133.1:0-304 GCF_041471785.1 Vibrio sp. 10N.261.51.C6
CCTGTTTTCTCGCACTGGCGGCAAGCGTACTTAGGACGAACATATTCCAACACTTTGAGTACCGCTGGCGTGAACTCTAGCTTCTCGCTGCGGTCTTCCCCGATTTTATGCAGGCTATGATTGCAGCAAGCGCACTGCTTTTCATGGTCGTCTACATCAAGTTCGATAACCTCACGAGGCAAGGTCTTAGGCAGAGGTTTACGTTTACCGCGCTTTTTCGTTGTGGTCGTGGTTGTCACCTCAACCTCGTCTTCTTTAACGGCTTCACATTCCGCTTCGTTGAAGAGGTCACCTTGTGATTCAT
>NZ_JBFRPB010000134.1:0-1421 GCF_041471785.1 Vibrio sp. 10N.261.51.C6
TTTAACTGATCGGCATTAGCCAATATTAGGCGGTTTTTTTGTATCTCGACCTTGGCTCAGCCATTACTTTTCGATATTTAGTTAGAAATTGAACGTCGAGAACGAATACGCCAAGATGTGGTCGGCAATGTATTTATGAGTAGCTGTAGTTGGGTGTGTCGCGCCCCAAAATACATAACTGTCTGAACCATAGGTGGCACAGTCATTGGTTAAGCTGTGGCTTCGCAAGTAGTCCGCGGCTGAGCTTCGATTGATATTAAGACAAGCATCGCTCGCGTTTCGAAAGCCATGTTGTTCTGGGTTATCGGTAATGCTGGCGAACAACGCACTTGCATCGAACAACACCACGTTTTTCCCCATACCTTGGTAATACTCGGCTTGAGCTTTGATGAACTGGTTGAATTCTAAGATCTTGCCACGAACTTTTATTATCTCTTGTTCGGTAGAGTATTTGAATTGAGGGGCTTTGGTTGCATCGGGTAAGGTGAACAGCAGGATATTGTTCGCACCAGATTCTGTTAAGCGGATCAGCGCGCTGCTAAAGTCAGCCTTTACATCGGCGACTTCTCGGTTGTAATTCATGAAGTCATTGAGGCCAAACTCTAAAGTAAACAGTGAGTTTTCCGGACGATAGTTTTTGGCGACTTTCATGTAGGTCAGATAAGAGGTGACTTGATCATAAACACCAGTCAATGCCACGTATTGGTTGGTACCTGCGGCGCCACCCACAGCCCAGTTATACAGAGGGACATCTTTCGCTTTTGCTAAATACTCCGTCCAGACTAAACCATTCGAAAAGTGCCCTAAAAACCACGAATCTGCGTTCGGAAAAACCCATTGTGAGCCATTAAATAGATTACCAGTGTCGGACAGGCTATCACCAAAGGTGACAATACGATTGATGCTATTGGCCTGGAACGCGTTATCGTTGGTCCAGATGGAGTGGTTGTAAGAGAAGCGATTATCTGCGGCAAAGTAGGTGATGTCAGCGGCGTCATGTTGGATGTCGAGCGTCTGTTCGCAACGCTGTTTGATTTCAGATTGAGGCGCATCACTGTAGAACATGTTTTTGAAAGAAACAGAAGACCACCAATATCCGTTGATCGTGTAGTAATCACCACTCTCTTTCTTTGCCCACTTCCAGTCGGTGGCTGGGGAATCATGAGAGGCATCGGTTCGATACCAACATCTAACATATGAATAGGTCTCTGAGCCTTGTGCACTGAGTACTTGTGCAGATGTAATCGATTCAGGTGTTGGTATTGAGTCTTCAGCGGCATAAGCGCCAAAAGGCAGGGCTAACGTGAGTATTAAAGCCGTATTTTTCATCACTGTATTCTCTTTTATATTTAGATGAGCCAAACAGAAACGCTGTTGCTTGTTGCTTGTTGCTTGTTTCTTGATAAGTGGATAAGTGGATA
>NZ_JBFRPB010000134.1:2131-4466 GCF_041471785.1 Vibrio sp. 10N.261.51.C6
AAGTGGATAAGTGGATAAGTAAATAACTGGTACGACCTATATCTAAAATCAATAATTAGCGTCAATATATTCATGGTTGTGGTGTGTCGTTAATGGAATAAACCTCAAGTTATCAACGAGTTTTTGGTTGAAAAATACCTGTTTCCAAACGGTTATTTGTCGAATAATTTTGGTTTATTGAGAATGTTGAATTGATATTTGAGTCGGGATATTGAAAGAACAATCTCATCAACCTTAGTTAAATGTTAATTTAATCAATTGCTTATGTTTTGTTCTCCTGATTCTGTTTGCCTGATGTTCATCGCACCTGTTTAATTCAAGTTCGCCATCACAAATATGAAGTCGTTACTTTCTGTTTTATAAAATCATCATCTACGGTTCTTTTACTCATCAGAGGTCTAATCTGTTTAAGGAAAGAGCATTGAAAAAGATATTAATTTGGACGATAGCCTGCCTATCCAGTTTTGGCGTATATGCCGGAACGAGCGCATCAGCATTAGAAGCCAGCGGATACACTGAAACGAAATACCCCATTATGTTGGTACATGGTCTGTTTGGTTTCGATACATTAGCGGGCGTTGACTATTTCTATGGCGTACCTGAATCCCTAACCAAAGATGGCGCGAACGTATATGTCGCTCAGGTCTCTGCAACCAACAGTTCAGAGGTCCGTGGTGAACAGTTACTCAGCCAAGTTGAAACGCTGTTAGCTGCAACAGGAGCAAGTAAGGTGAATCTGGTTGGTCATAGCCACGGTGGGCCTACGGCTCGTTATGTTGCGTCAGTTCGACCTGATCTTGTTGCTTCAGTGACCAGTATTGGCGGTGTACATAAAGGTTCTAAGGTCGCTGATCTCGTTCGAGGGAACGTATCTGAAGGCTCTGTCACAGAAGGTATCGCGGTTAAATTAGCAGGTGGATTAACGACACTGATTAACCTTTTATCTGGTGGAACGGATCTCGACCAAGACGGCCTCGCTTCTCTTGAAGCATTGACCACAGAAGGCTCGCTAGCCTTCAACCAGTTTTACCCTGAGGGCGTTCCGACGTCTGAGTGTGGCGATGGTGAGAGGCAAGCAAGTAACGGCGTTTATTACTATTCATGGACAGGGTCTTCCACTTTTACCAACCTTCTTGATCCTACCGACGGAGCGATGACAATCCTAGGCTTAGCCTTCAACGAACCTAATGATGGCTTAGTAGGAGCATGCAGCGCGCATTTGGGCAAAGTGATTGGTGATGATTACAAAATGAACCACCTAGATGAGATTAATGGGTTATTGGGAATTCACCACTTGTTTGAGACAGATCCTGTAACTCTATATCGTCAGCATGCCAATCGATTGAAGTTGGCTGGCTTGTAGTCTGCAAAGCCGTTTAACAAGAAAACAAGGGAAGTATGATGAAAAAGACCGCCATTTTGTCGATAACCACGATAGCCCTGATGAGCACAGCGGCGGTCTTTTTATATCTAAATAATCAAGATACACATACTGACGACGAACAACGCATCTCCTCATTGAAAGTCACCTCTCAGCAAGATACCGACATCGATAACGCATCAGCAAAAGACATGATGGAATATTTCGTGTCAGGTAATGCAGAATTAACCCTTGAAGATATTCGAGACAACGTGGCGAAACACCACGAACAAGCATCAACAACCGTGGTTGATGAAGCACTGTTTGCCAAATATCTTGAGTATAAGTCGGCACTGACATCGTTGGACGTGCAGTTCGGTACCACATCCATTTCCGCTGATGATCTACGTGCACTCAATCAAGCGCTCCTTGACCTCCAAGCTCAGTTTTTCAGTGAGAGCGAGATAAGTATTCTGTTTACGCACGACAACAGAATGAGAGAAATCGCCTTAGAAAAGTTACTTCTGAAACAGGAGGGATTAGAGGATGAAGAATACCAACAAAGACTCGAATCCTATCTATCTGAGCAACCTGATTATGTTCAGTCGAGTCACCAGAATCAGGTGTTACTCCAACAGCTCTCTAGCTCTGAAGGTCTCGATGAACAGGGTAAATACTTAAAGAGAAGCGAACTTGTCGGTGAAGAAGCAACCCAGAGACTTGAAGCACTTGATAAACAAAGAGCGGCCTTTGAAGACTCGTTAGAGGTCTACTTCGCAGAACGAAATGATGTCTTGAAAGATTCATTCCTATCAAAAACCGAACAACAAGAGAAGATTGCGCAACTTAGGACTGAACATTTCCTACCAGAACAGCTTAGAAGGGTAGAAGCGATTGAAAGAATTCGAGCGGCTGAATCTCGCCAGTAGTGTCTAAAAGCGAAAAACCAGCCATGATGAACTGACCCCCAATAGT
>NZ_JBFRPB010000135.1:0-1805 GCF_041471785.1 Vibrio sp. 10N.261.51.C6
GGTTTCGACACAGTACACGCCTCAGTACGCGTATCACTAGCGAACCTTACTCACCACGAGTACGAGCTAATTGGCCGTGCAACACGCACTGTGTTGGATGAGTACTTCCAAGAGTTCTCTGCGTAATTCGTAGTTGCTAGAAAATATAAGCCCCGTCAAGTCGGGGCTTTTTTATTCGGTTGTTTAGGTCGTGATAATGAATGTAATTTCTGTAAATGCCGTTGAATCTGCCATTTTGGCACTCTTGATGTTGTTGTTTGGTGAGGTAACCAAAAAACACACACCAATATTAAGTAAATATCATATCCCAGGGCCGGTGATTGGTGGGTGCATCGCAGCCTTAATTACTACTTGCTTATATCGCATGGGAATGGAGTTCGAATTTGAACTTCCTTATAAAGAGACGTTGATGCTGATGTTTTTCGCAGGCATTGGTTTAAGCGCAAATATCAAGCAGCTATTCCAAGGTGGACGCTTGTTCGTTGTCTTTCTCGGAATCGCCGTTGTTTATATTATTTTTCAGGACGCTATTGGTGTCGCTGCAGCCTCGTTCTTAGGGCTGGATCCTAAGCTAGGACTGATGACGGGCTCTATCACCCTATCAGGTGGGCATGGTACAGGTGCTGCATGGGCGTCGATGTTTCATGACCATTTTGGTGTCGATAATGCACTCGAAATCGCGATGGCCTGTGCCACTTTTGGTCTTGTGATTGGCGGTATTATCGGAGCGCCTTTAGGCACGTATTTGGTTGAAAAAAATCAACTTTCAACACCGAACGTACATGCAGCAGATGTGGAACACAAAAAGGCCCATCACATGCTGACTAAGGGCAATGTACTACATGGCATCGGAAGCGTTGTTCTTTTAGCATGCTGTGTTGAGCTCAGCCAAATGCTACATAGTTTAGTGCTTGTGCTCGATGTGCATTGGCTGAACATGGTGCCAAATTTCGTCTATGCGTTATTTGTTGGTGCACTATTCTCAACACTATTTAGCGAGAGCAAACCTGCCAAGATTGCGATGGTCGAAGTGGCACGTTTAAGCTCAATTGCCCTAAGTGTCTTCTTATCTATGGCATTGCTTGAAATCAAACTTTGGCAGCTGTTTGATATGGCGTTGTCGCTGGTGGTTATCCTAACGATTCAAACATTGTTTACTATTGTGTTTGTTACGTCCGTTACCTATAAGCTACTCGGTAAAAATTATGATGCCGCGGTGATGGCAAGTGGTCATGCGGGCTTTGGTTTGGGTGCGACACCGACAGCCATGCTCAATATGAATGGTATCACGGGTTACTACGGCCCATCGCCACAAGCGTATTTTATCGTGCCGTTAATTGGTGCGTTCTTTATCGATCTCTCAAACCTAATCGTTATAGAGACATTCTTACATTTCATGTCTTGATGGATCTTCCCCATCAAAGGGGATTACCAAAGTTCAGTACTTTGACTTTAAAATTTACTCAAGACATCAAAAACTATATTCAGAAGAGGAGTGACGGTTTGAAAGGTGTAATTTCAATTCAGTCTCATGTGGTCTTTGGCCATGCTGGCAATAGCTCTGCGGTTTTTCCTATGCAACGTATGGGACTCGAAGTATGGCCTATCCATACGGTACAATTTTCCAACCACACACAATATCAACAAGGTTGGACCGGGCAAACATTCGGCTCAGATGATATTCGAAACTTGATTCGAGGCTTAGACAACATCAACGTACTGAAAGACTGTGGTGCGATCCTATCGGGTTATCAGGGAAGCGCAGACCAATGTAAAGCGGTTGCTGAGTCGGTTAATTTAGTTAA
>NZ_JBFRPB010000136.1:0-637 GCF_041471785.1 Vibrio sp. 10N.261.51.C6
GGTTTCGACACAGTACACGCATCAGTACGTGTATCACTAGCGAACCTTACTCACCACGAGTACGAGCTAATCGGCCGTGCAACACGCACTGTATTGGATGAGTACTTCGCTGAGTTTCAAGACGCATAAGTTCAAGTCTGGCTTAGAATCAAATACATGATTTAAAGCCGATGACGTCCAACTCATTAAGAATAAGCCTCGGCGATGTCGAGGCTATTCCGACCAAATAAGCACAGTGGTTAGATCGATAAAACTTCCTATCTTGATGTTCCGTTGTGTTTATTTAGTCGTCTTATCCAAGTATTCAAATCCATTTCAAACTGAAAGAGCGACGCATGAAAAGCATTATTTCTATTCAATCTCACGTGGTTTACGGGCATGCAGGAAACAGTTCTGCGGTTTTTCCAATCCAAAGAATGGGACTCGATGTGTGGCCAATCCACACTGTTCAGTTCTCTAATCACACTCAATATCAACAAGGTTGGACCGGGCAAACATTCGGCTCAGATGATATTCGAAACTTGATTCGAGGCTTAGACAACATCAACGTACTGAAAGACTGTGGTGCGATCCTATCGGGTTATCAGGGAAGCGCAGACCAATGTAAAGCGGTTGCCGAGTCGGTTAATTTAGTTAA
>NZ_JBFRPB010000137.1:0-345 GCF_041471785.1 Vibrio sp. 10N.261.51.C6
ATAGTCAGGTCACCGTTGGTGCCTGAAATAGAATCCGGTGTGAATGCATTATCTGGATTATCCACGTCAGTACTGGTCAATGTTCCTGATGTCGTTACCGCTTTGTCGGTTTCATCGATGGCAACGGTCGCACTGCTGACAGTAGCGGCGTCGTTAGTGCCGTTAATCGTCACCTTGATGGTGGACGGTGTTCCATCAACAGACGACACCGTGAAGGTTTCTTCTACTTTATCGCCGACGTTCAATTGATTAAATGCGCTGTTGGCAGTGAATACCCAGTGGCCTGTGGCATCAATGTTTAGGTTACCGTTAGTACCTGAAATAAAATCCGGTGTGAATGCATTA
>NZ_JBFRPB010000138.1:0-270 GCF_041471785.1 Vibrio sp. 10N.261.51.C6
TAGGGCGTGTTGATCTTTCGAGCTGATTTTTGCAGCGAGTTGCTGGGTATTTATACAAGGCAGAGGCTTTGATGTGTAGCTAGCCTACATGAGAAGCCGATAACGTAGTAGAAATGACCAGCAAACGCTGCCCGAAGGGTTCGGCTAAAAGCGTTTTACTCTTTGTTGAGGGAGATTTGCTTAGAATGACTAGGCTACTTCTCCCTCGCCGCGATTAAAACGCTTTTATCTCGAACAAAATTTAACCGCGAAAGGTCAACACGCCCTAAT
>NZ_JBFRPB010000139.1:0-1177 GCF_041471785.1 Vibrio sp. 10N.261.51.C6
AAGATTTTAGCTACAACACCAGCACCAACTGTACGGCCACCTTCGCGGATTGCGAAACGTAGACCTTCGTCCATTGCGATTGGAGCGATTAGCTCAACAGTCATTTGAACGTTGTCACCTGGCATTACCATTTCTACGCCTTCTGGTAGAGTGATATCGCCTGTTACGTCAGTTGTACGGAAGTAGAACTGTGGACGGTAACCTTTGAAGAAAGGAGTGTGACGGCCGCCTTCGTCTTTAGAAAGTACGTATACTTCAGACTCAAACTTAGTGTGTGGGTTGATAGAACCTTTCGCAGAAAGTACTTGACCACGTTCAACGTCATCACGCTTAGTACCACGTAGAAGTGCACCAACGTTCTCACCTGCACGACCTTCGTCAAGCAGTTTACGGAACATTTCAACACCAGTACAAGTAGTAAGAGTAGTCTCTTTGATACCAACGATTTCTACTTCGTCACCTACACGTAGGATACCGCGCTCGATACGACCAGTTACAACAGTACCACGACCTTGAATTGAGAATACATCTTCAATTGGTAGTAGGAACGGTTGGTCAACTGCACGCTCTGGCTCAGGAATGTAAGAATCTAGTGCTTCTGCAAGCTCAACGATCTTGTCTTCCCACTGCTTCTCGCCGTTTAGTGCGCCAAGTGCAGAACCTTGGATAACTGGTAGGTCATCACCTGGGAAGTCGTATTCAGAAAGAAGTTCACGAACTTCCATCTCAACTAGCTCAAGTAGCTCTTCGTCATCAACCATGTCACATTTGTTCATGAATACGATGATGTAAGGGATACCAACTTGACGACCAAGTAGGATGTGCTCACGAGTTTGAGGCATAGGACCATCTGTTGCAGCAACAACTAGGATACCACCATCCATTTGAGCAGCACCAGTGATCATGTTTTTAACATAATCGGCGTGTCCAGGACAGTCAACGTGTGCGTAGTGACGTGCAGGAGTATCGTACTCAACGTGAGAAGTTGAGATTGTGATACCACGCTCGCGCTCTTCAGGAGCGTTATCGATTGATGCGAAATCTTTAGCAACACCGCCGTATACTTTTGCAAGAGTAGTACAGATAGCAGCAGTTAGAGTTGTTTTACCGTGGTCAACGTGGCCGATAGTACCAACGTTTACGTGCGGTTTCGTACGTTCAAATTTTTCTTTAGACA
>NZ_JBFRPB010000140.1:0-485 GCF_041471785.1 Vibrio sp. 10N.261.51.C6
TTGTCACCTTCCGTTGGTACTGGAGCCGTTGTCGTCCAGTTTCCGTCAACAAGGTATTCGACTGTCGCGCCATCTTCGGTGCCATCGACTGTGAAGCTGCCGTCGTTGGTTAAGAAGTCATCCGCCGCTGAGCCAGAGTCCGTATCAAGTGTCAGTGTTGGCGCATCTGGCGCTGTTGTGTCTAGAGTGAACGTCAGCTCGCTGCTGCCTGATGTATTACCCGCTGCGTCGGTTTGACGAACGGTGATCGTGTTGTCACCTTCCGTTGGTACGGGTGCGGTTGTCGTCCAGTTTCCGTCAACGAGGTATTCGACTGTCGCACCCTCTTCGGTGCCGCCGACTGTGAAGCTGCTGTCGTTGGTTAAGAAGTCATCCGCCGCTGAGCCAGAGTCCGTATCCAGTGTCAGTGTTGGCGCATCTGGCGCTGTGGTATCAAGAGTGAACGTCAGCGTTGAGCTGCCTGAGGTATTACCCGCTGCGTCGGT
>NZ_JBFRPB010000141.1:0-299 GCF_041471785.1 Vibrio sp. 10N.261.51.C6
GCATCAGTGAAATTCTCTGATGAGACTCTAGAGAACCTAACAAACTTTGTGAATGAGCAACGCAGTGACCTATTCATCATCACTGATGACGTTTACGGCACATTCGCAGATGAGTTTGTTTCTCTGTTCGCAAAACTACCGTACAACACACTATGTGTTTACTCATTCTCTAAATACTTCGGTGCAACAGGCTGGCGTCTAGGCACTATCGGTATTCACGATGAGAACGTGTTCGACGATACACTTCGCTCATTCAGCGAAGAGACACAGTGCCAATTGGATGACCGTTACAAAACACT
>NZ_JBFRPB010000142.1:0-431 GCF_041471785.1 Vibrio sp. 10N.261.51.C6
GCGTGTACTGTGTCGAAACCTTTACCAGGTAGTAAGATTACGCCGGTTTCGTGAGCAAGACGGAATAGGAAGTCTTTACCTTTCTCGTTAGCTTTGAACCAGTCGACAAACTCTTGACCGTAAAGTTTGCCACCTAGCGTGTCTAGCTCTAGTAGTGTGTAGTAATCCACACGGTCTTTGTTCTCTTCGATTGCTACACCCATGTTTTTGTAAAGCGTTGTGTAGCGCTCACGGATGATGCGTTTACAAGCGGCTTTGTAGCGACCTTCTGAGTCCATTAGACAAGTTAGAGCAAACATCGCCATTTGCACTTGTTGCGGTAGAGATAGACCGGCAGTGTGATTCAAGGCTACGCTACGGCTATCCGCAACGATGCGGTCGATGAACTTAATGTCACGTGGCTCTGGAGTCAGTGTTTTGTAACGGTCATC
>NZ_JBFRPB010000143.1:0-258 GCF_041471785.1 Vibrio sp. 10N.261.51.C6
AATTTTCCGGATTGGTATTATACCGGGCTGGCGATCCAACTCCCAACATTGCTTCGTAGAAGCAACAGATGCAAAAAAGGCTCTAGCATTTCTGCTAGAGCCTTAAATATGGCAGGGGTGGAGAGATTCGAACTCCCAACACGCGGATTTGGAATCCGCTGCTCTGCCAATTGGAGCTACACCCCTAAAACTTTCATTACTTCAGATTCGAAAAAACCTCGCACTAGGCGAGGTTATCGAATAAGTGGCGGAGTGGAC
>NZ_JBFRPB010000144.1:0-260 GCF_041471785.1 Vibrio sp. 10N.261.51.C6
GAGTACCCACACAGATTGATGGTTTAATAAGTTAAGAGTAGGAAATACTTTTCCAGATGGGGCTATAGCTCAGCTGGGAGAGCGCCTCGCTGGCAGCGAGGAGGTCTGCGGTTCGATCCCGCATAGCTCCACCATCTTTAAGTGTTCTTCCTTAAGAATCTTTAAAAATGGTTCATTTTATTGAATCAAGCTCTTTAACAATTTGGAAAGCTGACTGATTGACTTACTTACGAGTAATTCAATCAAATTTAAAAGTTCTC
>NZ_JBFRPB010000145.1:0-320 GCF_041471785.1 Vibrio sp. 10N.261.51.C6
ACCTCCTTATACGAAGATATCTTTGATGAGTACCCACACAGATTGATTAGGTTTAGAAAAGTTAAGAGACGATATTGGGTCTGTAGCTCAGCTGGTTAGAGCGCTCGCCTGATAAGCGGGAGGTCGGTGGTTCAAGTCCACTCAGACCCACCAATATCGACCTAGATGGGGCTATAGCTCAGCTGGGAGAGCGCCTGCCTTGCACGCAGGAGGTCTGCGGTTCGATCCCGCATAGCTCCACCATCTTTAAGCGTTCTTGTTCGACAAAAAGTCTTACGAGAGTCTTTAAAAATGGTTCAATTTATTGAATCAAGCTCTTT
>NZ_JBFRPB010000146.1:0-2982 GCF_041471785.1 Vibrio sp. 10N.261.51.C6
TTCCTGCGGTCTACTCACCACAGCCAACACTACGTATTAGATGTTGTTTTTAAAGAGGATAGCTTTCGAATCACTTTGGATGGTGCCGTTGAGAACATAGCGTTGTTCAGACGCTTTGTAATGAACATGCTTAAGCAATGTGATTGCGGTGCGCCAAGTCAAAAGGTGAAGTTGAAAAAAGCGGGATGGAACGACGATTATCGGGCTAGAGTCTTCTTTGGGTTATAAATCCATCAAAGTATGCTCCCGCCCTGCATATGGAGAAGGACCAACATAACTAATTTATGAACTGTACCAATAGGTATAACCTGTAGAGACATGATTTGTATCGTTTATTTATCTCCTACTTCGCTAGATTAAATATAGACACTAGTTGAAGTAACTTAAATAAAAATGTGCCTCCATGCACATGACTTGCTCTCCATAGATTCAGAAAGAGAAGCTGCTTAATAAGTAAGCAAATGATGACAACTACCTTGAAAAACACCGTAACCAATGCCACTTTGAATAAAGCATCAACTTAATAAGCTTTATAACGTCACAATCTTAATATTAAATCGTTAAGACCCCTAATGTATGACTAGCTTTCTCTTTCCCTACTTATTCATAGTTACAATGACACAAAGGGAAGTGAAGTAATTTCATTAGAAAAAGTACCTCTTGTAAAATAAAGAGAATTTAACAATAACATCAAAAAATAATCATTCAAAGCCAATTGCATATAACCTAAACGATTATAGTTAATTTGTTCTGTTACAAAACATTTCACTTCCTGGCAACTACAAATCAATACTTTAGAAAACTGATATACTAAAATGATATTAACCCAGAGCAATAGCACATATGTTCACATTTTACACAGTGTCAATGTTATGCAATCACACAGTATGATATGTGATCTAATTGATGTCTACTGTGGTGGAATTTCGTTCAAGCCGCGTTCGGCAGTCGATTGAGAATAGTTATGAATCATGGTTATTTTAACAAATCGCCCAACTCATTAACTTGCCCTGATATTAACCCCAAGATTAAGGTTACTTTATAAATGCAAACACAAGATTCATCACTTTCTTATAAGGATTTATTAGACGGTAAGTTCTGGGTATTGTTCTTCATTACTATGAGTATTGCAGTAATATCTCTATCAGCTCTGATAATGATAATACCCCAAGAATACTTTGTATCAATATCACCATCCTCCGATGCACTAACATCTATTGTTGGCTTACCAGTTGGATTAGCAGGCTCATTAGTTGCTATTATTTTAGCAAAACGGAGTTATGCAATATCACATCAGCAGGCTCAGTATGAAACCATTGCAGAAGCTCAAGTAGTATCATCCGCTGCCTGTGAGTTATTTTGGAAGTTAAGCAATTGTATTAGGGAGTTAGAATTACGCATTGATGAAGTGGGTTTTATTGTGAAAAACAAAAAGGGTTATTCTGAAACAAACAAATTAATTAGGAAGAGAAATGATAGACTAGAAAAATTGGTTTCAAATAGTAGTTCTCAATTTGAACAACAAAAAAAATTATTCCTTGATATCATTAAAGGATACTTTGATGCTAAGCAAGTGCTAGAGCCCTCATTAATAGCTACAATAACTAGAGAGTTTGATACTTTTCTACAATATTCGGCTCAACGATCTAGCAAAAAAATCTTAAGTTATGTCGATATAGAGAATGACTTGATAACGTTAAAAAGAAGTTTATATGAAGATAACACCTTAACACTAGACGAAAAAGAAGAAGAGGCGGAAGTTAAGTTAAAACAGTCTATAAAATCATTATCTGACTGTATTTTAGAAATGATGCGAAATCCGATATGTAGAGCGGCGTGGACTGCCAACTTAAACTCTTTTGATACTAATAATTATTGTAAAGGATTCGACGATGAAGTTTCAGAGGAACTTCTAAAAATTCATGCCAACAAAAAAATAAAGAGCCCTATTGATTTAGCTCAGAGAATTCAGGCAGAACATCATACACTTTACTCTGGTAGAGCTACACATATTTATTCGCTTTCTAGGCTACAACCAATATTAAATCGTTACAAATGGTGCGGTTTAACTAAAACTTGGGGTAAAAATTTCGTCGCATATAAAAACATAGGAAAGCAATCTAAAAATGATAGTGTTAATCTATCTACCAGAGAGCTATTAGGCAATGTTGCTGACTCTGAGTTTTTAAACAAATTTAAATCTGATGAAATAGGTTGTCAGAAGCTACTACGCATAGGGATGTTTATTAATTCAGACTCAATGCAAAGCTCTTTGTGGGACAAGACAGCAGGCAAAGCACGGCTTAATACTGGCACTGTACAACTTTTGTCCATCCTGGACGTATTCCCTACAAGAGAGAACTTAAGAGAAATTGTTGAGGCGGGTATAGGTGAACACAAACAAGTCAACGGAAGAATAGTAGAAATCGTTGAACAAAACTTACTTGATACTGGTGTGACAGAATGTATATCACCTTGGTTAACTGAAGCGAAAAAACGCATCCGTGAAAAACCTGAATCACTAATATTTTTAACTACCTAACTTCAGATTATTGGGGAACATGTATACCAGTGAATTGAATGCCTTCTTCAAGGAGTAACAATGTTGTTTTGGACGTGAAAGTATTGTCTAATGCATCTGTGATTAATCGTATATTACTACATTAGTATGCATCTACCTTGTACTTGTTTTACCCAAATCTATGATTGTGTGAGAGCTAATATTTTAGTCTGTTTCCCGTACAAGCTACTTGACTTATAGATATCTCTTGTATAATGTCAATCGTGCAAGACAATTGCTAACCGATTTGCAATTTAGTGACATTTACTCTTATTTATCAAGAGCTTATAGCGTAGAATTCGAGACCTAAGGTTCAAATCCCTATCCCTCCACCACCATTAGAAAGCCCGCTGAGAAATCTGCGGGCTTTTTTTCGTCTTGAGTTTGGTAAAAGAACATTTGATACCAATCCGGAAAATTAA
>NZ_JBFRPB010000147.1:0-208 GCF_041471785.1 Vibrio sp. 10N.261.51.C6
GGTTCAATACGGAAGCTGGTCACATCATCACTTTGAGTGGTGTAAGTAATAGTTTGAGTTGAGCTAACCGCGCTACCGCTTGGTGCAGAGCCATCACTCAGATTGGTTTCCGACAAGTTCACAGTTGGCACATTATCAATGGTCGGAATATCACCATCGGTAATGGTCAGCGTGACGGTTGAGGTAAGCACATCGTTATCGGAGTCAC
>NZ_JBFRPB010000148.1:0-221 GCF_041471785.1 Vibrio sp. 10N.261.51.C6
AACTCCGTTGGTTCAATACGAAAGCTTGTCACATCATCACTTTGAGTGGTGTAAGTAATAGTTTGAGTTGAACTCACCGCGCTGCCACTTGGTGCAGAGCCATCACTCAGATTTGTTTCCGACAAGTTCACAGTTGGAACATTATCAATGGTTGGGATATCACCATCGGTAATGGTCAACGTGACGGTTGAGGTCAACACATCGTTATCGGAGTCACTAGA
>NZ_JBFRPB010000149.1:0-343 GCF_041471785.1 Vibrio sp. 10N.261.51.C6
ACCGTTTATGGTAACCGTACTTCTTTTTCCAATGTTTATTTGAGCCGTATAATTTCTGGCAAGCTACCGCCAGATTACGGGGGTGACCTCGTAACCAAAAAGCAGCACCTTCTCTCGGTGGAATAAGTGGAACAGCTTGTTTAATACGTATTGCTTCGTAGCATTGTCTTGTATCGTAAGCTCCATCACCAGATATCTCATTGATTCTACGACGAGTTTGATTCAGTAAATTAGGAAGAGCTTCACCGTCAGTGACATTCGATAAACTTAACTCAGCCGCAATGATTTCATGAGTGCCAGTGTCTACGGCTAAATGGAGCTTACGCCAAACTCGACGCTTCCC
>NZ_JBFRPB010000150.1:0-205 GCF_041471785.1 Vibrio sp. 10N.261.51.C6
CCGCTTTGTCAGTTTCATCTACACTGACTGTTGCTGTACTGACCGTCGCTTTATCATTGGTGCCATTAATCGTGACTTTTATGGTTGAGGGTGTGCCATCAATAGACGAGACAGTGAAAGTTTCTTCAACTTTATCGCCTACATTCAATTGATTAAATGCGCTGTTGGCGGTGAATGTCCAATGGCCATTAGCATCGATAGTCAG
>NZ_JBFRPB010000151.1:0-338 GCF_041471785.1 Vibrio sp. 10N.261.51.C6
CGCCAGTGCGAGAAAACAGGCGACAGCAGCCGAATCGTTCAGAAGCCATCCCCTCAGAGCCTCATCCCTAAAAGCTTCGCCACAGAAAGTTTGCTGACCAACATCATTCTTGGAAAATACCAATACGCGATGCCACTTTATCGTCAAGAATCGCTGTTTACCCAGTCGGGTATCGAGCTATCACGCACCACCATGGCAAGGTGGGTTATCCAAGTCAGTGAGAAGTTCGCCCCGCTGTATGCGGCCTTGAAGGAGAACCTGCTTCAACAAGTGGTGGTTCAGGCGGATGAAACGCCGCTCAATGTGCTCAAAGAAGAGAAGCAGTGTTATATGTGGCT
>NZ_JBFRPB010000152.1:0-430 GCF_041471785.1 Vibrio sp. 10N.261.51.C6
CCACAAGACCAACAATTCAGCGTTGAAGAAGACGGCACACTTATTTTCACTGATGCTGACCTATTAACAGGTGCGACTGATATTGAAGGCGACAACCTAACGGTTGAAGGTGTGACCTACGATGGTGGCGACGGTATCCTTACCGACAACGGTAACGGCACGTACACCTTTGCGCCAAATGAAAACTTCAATGGTGACGTAAACTTCGGCTTCGATGTGTCAGACGGAACCGATACGGTCTCTGCCAACATCGATGTAAGTGTGACTGCGGTTGATGATGCGCCTGTGTCTGGTGACCTAGCGTACTCAATCGATGAAGACGGTTCTATCCGTCTAAGCCAAGAGCAACTGTTATCACAAGCATCAGATGTTGAAGGCGATGACCTAACAGCCAGCGGCTTAACGGTCGACGGTGATGCAACCGTTACTC
>NZ_JBFRPB010000153.1:0-299 GCF_041471785.1 Vibrio sp. 10N.261.51.C6
GCATCAGTGAAATTCTCTGACGAGACTCTAGAGAACCTAACAAACTTTGTGAATGAGCAACGCAGTGACCTATTCATCATCACTGATGACGTATACGGTACATTTGCCGATGACTTCGTTTCTCTATTTGCAAAACTACCATACAACACACTTTGTGTTTACTCGTTCTCTAAGTACTTTGGCGCAACAGGCTGGCGTTTAGGTACCATTGGTATCCAACACAAAAACGTATTTGATGACGCACTAAGTTCTTTCAGCGAAGAAAAACAGTGTCAACTTGATGACCGTTACAAAACACT
>NZ_JBFRPB010000154.1:0-607 GCF_041471785.1 Vibrio sp. 10N.261.51.C6
AAGATGGCAGCTCTTTCCACATCCATCGTGACCTGGCGGATGTTTATCCGAGTCGATTTAAACGTAACCCTGCAGCGGTTGAATGTCATATGACAATGTCGTTGAAAAGCTTTTCTCCAGTCGCGATGAACATCAGCGCTGATACGGCATCAGAAAGAGATTTTTTACCTGAGCCCAAAACGATGAACAACAAATTGCTGTTAGCTGACGCAGGGTATCCTGATTTCCACTTCTTTCGAGAGCTTGAACAGCATGACGGATTCTATATTGTCCGAGGTGCTAAGTCTCTGAACCCTATGATTATTGAGGCAAGGAACGGCAAGGGGCAACTGCTGCCTAAGCTAGAAGGGAAGAAGCTGAAAGACATTACTCGAGGTACCAACCGTTCGCAGGTCCTTGACCTAAAAGTCCGTCGAGGTAAACAAGAGTTTAGAGTCGTGCGACGATGGTTTGCTGAAGAAAAACGATTCTGCATTTGGATAACTAACTTACCTTCAGACACCTTTACTGCCGATGACATCATGGCGATCTACCGCTGTCGATGGCAGGTGGAACTGCTTTTTAAAGAGTTAAAGTCTCACACCAACTGGCAACGATTTGTCACCGC
>NZ_JBFRPB010000155.1:0-289 GCF_041471785.1 Vibrio sp. 10N.261.51.C6
GCCATGCTCGGCGCACCAAAAAAGGGAAGAGCACGTCAGTGCCCTTCCCCTTTTATTTATGTATATCGCAGATAAGAAAAAAGCCCGCTGATTTCTCAGCGGGCTTTCTAATGGTGGTGGAGGGATAGGGATTTGAACCCTAGAACCGCTATTAACGGTTGCCGGTTTTCAAGACCGGTGCTTTCGACCACTCAGCCATCCCTCCAACAAATTGTCATCAACAGATTAGTACACTGTAGATGTTGTTACATGTATACACAGGTAACGATATTTAAAGCCTGGCGATGTC
>NZ_JBFRPB010000156.1:0-241 GCF_041471785.1 Vibrio sp. 10N.261.51.C6
TAAAATGAACCATTTTTAAAGACTCTCGTAAGACTTTTTGTCGAACAAGAACGCTTAAAGATGGTGGAGCTATGCGGGATCGAACCGCAGACCTCCTGCGTGCAAGGCAGGCGCTCTCCCAGCTGAGCTATAGCCCCATCTAGGTCGATATTGGTGGGTCTGAGTGGACTTGAACCACCGACCTCCCGCTTATCAGGCGAGCGCTCTAACCAGCTGAGCTACAGACCCAATATCGTCTCTT
>NZ_JBFRPB010000157.1:0-220 GCF_041471785.1 Vibrio sp. 10N.261.51.C6
TCGAGGCACCATTATTTGGTACTTAACAAATAATGGTCTTTATAGACCTGATGTTGAGACAAGTAATTCCCCTTTAGTTCAGTTGGTAGAACGGCGGACTGTTAATCCGTATGTCGCAAGTTCAAGTCTTGCAAGGGGAGCCATTTTTAAAGGACTTCATTTTATATGAGGTTTTAATTGAAGAGTTTAACTCTTTAAGCAAAGAATTTAGTGTGCCGAC
>NZ_JBFRPB010000158.1:0-239 GCF_041471785.1 Vibrio sp. 10N.261.51.C6
TCTTTAACAATTTAAACCTATCAATCTGTGTGGGCACTCGTTGATGAATATCAAAAATTGATTCTTAGGAATCACATTGATTTCAATGAACTGAGTGACCAATCGATAATTTATTATCGGCACAGTCAATTCATTATCATTCTGTTCCTATTTATTTAAGAAGAGAGGGGTAATAGCTTTAGAATTACATGTTTACTTCGGTAAATATTAGTTTTGAAGTCAGTATTCGTTGAGTCACA
>NZ_JBFRPB010000159.1:0-220 GCF_041471785.1 Vibrio sp. 10N.261.51.C6
ATTTTTACTTTAATTGGTATTAGATTCAGAAAGCAAAAAGGCTCTAGCATTTCTGCTAGAGCCTTAAATATGGCAGGGGTGGAGAGATTCGAACTCCCAACACGCGGATTTGGAATCCGCTGCTCTGCCAATTGGAGCTACACCCCTAAAACTTTCATTACTTCAGATTCGAAAAAAACCTCGCACTAGGCGAGGTTATCGAATAAGTGGCGGAGTGGAC